>NZ_JBQQBW010000040.1:0-59549 GCF_052245415.1 Streptomyces sp. 8N706
CCCGACCAACAGCCCGGCGGGCATCATCGGGTTCTCCGGCCGCACCCTCCGGCGAGACCTCAGCCCCGGCGAGCATCAGCGACTTAGGCCACGATCGGGGCTGGCGATCGGCCCGCGCGGAGCAGCGTTCTACGTCGGCTTCCTTGACCCGGTCGGCAACACCGCGCTCGACGCTCCCGAGTTGCGGATGTCGGTCACCACCGGACCCACCTACATCTGGGGCGCCATGTTCCCCGAATCCACCAGCACCGATTTTCTGCGCGACCTGCGTGGCGGCGAACTGCAGGCCGCGCTGCTCGGCCGATTCCGCGAGCGGGGCTGGGCCGAGCACACACTCGAGGTCATCGCCCAGGCGGACCCGCACAGCGTGGCCGGATTCCGCTTCAACGCCGCCTCCACCCGCGCGGAGGATCTCGCGCCATGGCCTGCGGGTCGTATCACCGCGCTGGGCGACGCCGTCCACGCCACACCGCCCACCGCCGGAATGGGAGCGGGCGCGGCCATCCGCGACGCCGCCAGCCTGTTCACGCACGTCAGCGCCGCCGCCGACGGCACCGCCACCCTTACCGACGCCGTGGACCAGTTCGAGGCCGGCATGCGTCAGCGCGGCAGCGAAGTCCTCACCCTGGCCATGAAGACCGTCCGGTGGATCCTGGCCACCGACACCACACTGGGCGCCGCAGCCACCGTCGTGAGCACCCCGATTCTGGCCGCAGCCGCCCGGCTACGTCACTGACGAGCCGCGCGACGCCCGTGCCCTGCACTGAGAACAAGGGGTCGCGCACGCGCACGGGCCGGTAGCCGGTGGGTCCAAGCTGGCCATCAGGAACTCTTCTTCGCAGTGACACGCGCTCGCGTCCGGCGCGGCGCGGTGGCGGCCGGCGCCGCGGCCGCGGTGATGTCGCCGGGGAACAGCGCCCCCGGCACCAGATCAAGAGTGGTGACGGGCACCGCGTTCGGCGGGGACAGGTCGAGCACCCAGTCGCCGAGGCGGTGGAGGGGTGTGTCCACGCTGGGCCGGTAGAAGTTCAGGTCGGCCCAGTTGCGGATGCGCGGTAGAAGGTCGAAGCCGAGCAGCGCGGCGAGTCCGAAAACAGGCGGGACTGGCCCTGGGTATCGGCGTGGATCGTGTCGGGCTGGATGTCGGAGTCGTTGCGCAGCAACCCTTCGATGATGTAGACGGCCTCCCACACCCCGCAGGGGTGAAGTGGCTGAACAGGGCAATATAGGTGTCGGAGAATCCGATCCCGACGCTGGCCCGAAGTGCCGCGGCCAGCCGACCAGATGCGCGGTACGGGCCAGGATGTCCAGCAGGCCTCGTTCGGGCAGCCGCTGGTGGATCGCCTCCTCCAGCGCGAGCGCGGTCGGACGCCGGTCGGCGCCCTTGCGGCGGCGCAGGACCGGGCGCCCGTCATCGAAGGACAGGTCGGTGTTGCGCGGGAACCCGGCGTCCACCACCGCGGCAATGTCGCCAAGGGCCGCCCGGTAGTGCGCCGTGAGCTCCTTCGGGTTCGACGGGATGCCAGCCTGGCCGCAGAACTGCTCGGCCAGCGGGACGCACTCGTCCCAGGACATCAGCTGCGCATGCAGGTTGGCGTACGAGTCGGCGCCGAGGACCGCGATGTCCCCGGAACGCAGCTCGGAGGCTAGGTAGGAGAACACGCATACCCCCAGGTGGCGGCGCACCAGCTTGCCCGGCCGGTCCTGCAGGCACAGGATCTTGCGCCACGCCTCGGTGACGAAGTCGATATCGATCGCCACCGTCACCGCGTCGGGCCCGTGCCCGACGGTGACCTTGGACGGGACGTACTCGCCGGTGCGGACCCGGATCGCGAGCAGGAACTCCACCGCGTCCAGCACGCTGTGATCCGCGCTGGTGGCCTCCAAGTCGAGAGTGTCGAGCAGGGTGAACAGCGCCGAGCGTTCAACGGAAACGGGCCAGGCCAGGGGCTACTCCGTTGTTTTTCCGCGAGTACTACTGGGACCCCCCGGGAGCCCGGCGACCGGGGAACGGATCGCGGGTGCGCCTCCGGGTGGAACGGGTCGGGCATCGCGCTGAGCGACTGGCCCGGCCCTGCTCGGCCTCGACCGCCACGCGTCCGATTCGCGCGCCGGCGAGTCCTGCCAGAGGTCCAGGTTCTTACCTGTCTATTGGCCGCCCCGCACGCCCTCCACCGTTGGCCAAGACGCTTTGAGGTTAGCCCACTTGCCCCCTTGGTCGGCTGAGCTAAATTTTTTCGCTCGCGAACGTTAGCTCCTTTCACATCTGTTGCTCGATCTGTCAGACCACGTTAGACAGAGCTGCGCCGATGTGTAGCTCTGGAGCTGACACTCAACTATCCACAGCAAGTCTCTGACCTGCAAAGACTCGCTCTTCTCCCCCTATCTATAAGGGTGTTCCTCTCACAGGGGAGTTGCGGCTGGCTTCCAGACATCGCCGCAAGCGGCGATCCGGCAGTGAGTATCCGGTTCGCCGGGTGGCTCTGGGGCTGAGCGGTGGGGGTGTTGGGGCCACCCAGCGAACCGGACCGCCTGCGCGGCGGAGCGCGGTCGCCGGGGGGCTCCTCCGGACCCCCGCCCCCCGGCGATTTGGTTCCGGTGAGTTCCAAGGAGAGGTAGTGGTGGCGATCCTGTGGGCTGTCTCTCGGCTGGACCGACGTCTTCTGCTACCGGGTGGGGGAGGGGTGAGGCTGATCAGGCCAGTAACAAGGGGCAGCTTGGTTCGTAGGAGAGTTGTGTCCCCTGGGAGGAGACATACGACACGCCCGAGGTTAGGGATCGCGACCAACGGGTTAGCCATGACGACCATTCCGGTAAGGTGCGGGCTGTCTAGGTTTCGATCAGGGAGGTCTGCACGCCATGCCGCGTAACGCGGCGTCGCCTTCACCGCGGCGCCCATCCACGCCTGCCCAGTCACCACCCGAATCAGAGGACCCGAGGAAAGCGTTCTCTGGCCGTAGGACCAGGGCCACGAGCCTCGACGACGTGGTCCGGGCACACCCGAACCGTGACATCGCGATCAGCAAGGAACGCAAGGGCCTCACGTTCTACGGGACTGACGAGCAGCCCAACGCGTTCGCGATGGACAGTCTGGAGTTCCTCTTCATCGTTGCTCAGTACTACCGAGGAAACCTTCCGCTCCGTCTGATCTTGATTCTCATCGCCAACCAGCGTGCTGGTGGTCGGATCGAGCTCACCCAGGAGCGGATGGCGGACATCCTCGATGTGCACCGGTCACGTGTCAGCGAAGTGCTGCAGGAGCTCATGGAGCAAGGCATCGTCGTAAAGATGGAGAGAGGCGTCTACCGGGTGAACCCGGTCTACTCCTTCCGCGGCGCCGAGTTCGTCCGGAACCAAAACGGGAAGATCGAGTACACCGAGGTCTCTCAGCGCGACGTGCTCGATGAGCTAACGAACTCGAACATGCCAGAGCTCGTCCGCTACCCCTCCCTGCAGGCATTGGAGGAAGCCATCGCTGAAGATCGTAAGATGCGAGCTGAGCGTAGGGCAGCGCGGGCGAAGGAACGAGCACAGCGGGCCGTCGGCAACCCTAACCAGACCAAGATCGAGCTCGACATAGATTCCGAGGAGTGACCGTGGGTTCAACGGCTCTGTTCACACCACCGAACTTCAACGGGCTGATCGCGGAACTGGACATGCCCAAAGCCTCCTACCGGGCGCTGCTGTGGATGCAGGCCCACCAGAACCCAGGTGGCCAGGTTGTCATGTCACAGAAGAAGATCGCTGACAAGCTGAACCTCAGCAGATCCAGTGTCACCGTTGCCCTGAGCTACCTCGAAGCCGCGTATTTGATCACTCGCCCAGCCAATGGCATCTACCAGCTCAACGCCATGATTGCCGGCTACCGCAGCGAAAACGATGCATGGGACGCCATCGAAGTGATGCCCCAGGAAGAACGGCTCGACGGCGAAGCAACCAAGTTCATCCGTTGCTACAAGGAGCGCCTCGCCGCGCAACAAGCCGCGCGAGAGGACAAGCGTCGCCGCTCGCTGCTGAAGGTCGCCGTGTAGTCAGGCCAACGTCGTGGCAAACAGGAAGGCCCCCGGCGAGCCGGGGGCCTCTCTGCGTCTAGGTTTCGTCACCACTATACCCCGATAACGCGACGGAGGGCTCGTTCAGGGGCAGACGCTCGGCGGCCTGCATCACTGCGGGCTGCAGTTGTGTCCTGCCAGGTGCGACGCAACGGTGCCTGAGGTTGGCTCCTTTGACCCACTGGTCAGCTCCATCGACTAGGAACCATCGGTACTGTCGATATCCAAATCGTGGATTGCCGAGGGAAGAGAGCGACCGGGCGGGCAGCTGTCGCTGACAGCACGCGGGCTCAGTGCCGCAGCCCGTGCCGCCATGGCCGCATGGGACGTGCGGGTCCTTGCGTTCGCAGGTGTGGTAGACAGCGGCCCGCTTCCCCGCATCTGTGCTGGCACTGCGTAGCTGTTCGCCAAGCCTGAACTGACCCTCCAGCCGGACGGCGGTCACTTCCCATGGTTCGACGTCCCCTACCGCTTCACCCAGGCGTCGCGACGTTCCTCACGCAACTGCGCATCTCACGGCGAGGCCAAGCGAGACAGCCCAGGCCGGGTTCATGGCGCTGCCGCGTAGCGGGTTGCCAGTACCGCTACGGCCTCGGCAATGGCTTGCCGCAGTTTGGTGGGACCCAGTACTTCGGCCTCCGTCCCGAGCCTAAGTAGGTCACTTACCGACGGCCTGCGCCTCAACGGACATCTCCACCTGCACCCAGCCTTCATGGTCCGGCGCCCCAGCGCTCTCAAGGGCTCGTGCGCCCGCCACACCGAACTGCATGGGCAACAGGCGCTGTGCCTTGGGCGAGATCCGCAGTCGCGCAGTTCCCTGGTGAAGCGCGGCTTCCAGGCGTCGGGAGGACTCTTCCCAGTAGGCAGCCAGGTCGAATCCGGCCGGTCGTTGGAAGACCTCTCCGGTCGTGTCCACAGCCAAGATGTGCGGTACCCGTCCATCAGGCGGTAGCCGCCAGCGGGCCCGCGGTCGGCGCAGACCGGGACACCTGACGCGCTGAGCGCCTCGATGTCCCGGTAGACCGTCCGGATCGACACCTCCAGCTCCGCGGCGAGCTCCGGGGCGGTCATCCGTCCGCGATTCTGGAGCAGCAGAAGCAGGGAAAGAAGTCGGTCGGCACGCATGGAGCCATTGTCGCGCCGTACCTGACAGAAGGTGTCAGGTACGGCAGCCAGGCTGATCACGCACTGCACGCAAGAGCGTGTGCGGCCGATCGAGAGGACTCCCATGCCCACGCAGACCACCGGCCGGTTCACCTTCACCAACTGGGAGGAACGTGCGGTCGGTCCGACCGAAGCGAGCCCGAAACTGGCCCATGCCTCCGTCACCAACACCTTCTCGGGCGGCATCGAGGCCGCTGACACCACCTGCGAATACACCATCGTCTACGTCACGGAGAAGACCGGTACGTTCACCGGCATGGAGGCCTTGGTCGGCCGACTCGACGGGCGCAAAGGCGGCTTCGTTGTCGAAGAGCGCGGCTCCTTCGACGACGACGGGACCGTGCACTGCACCTTCGAAGTCGTTTCTGGATCAGGCACGGGAGACCTGACCGGGCTGCGCGGAACTGGCAGCTTCACAACCAAGCCCGGCGAACAGTCCTTCCCCTACACCTTCGACTACGACCTGAGTTGACCGCAGGCTACGAGGGCGGCCACGAGACCGCAGATGCCCGACTTGCCGCTGCCCGGGGCCGGACGGGTCTCGTACGCTCGAGCGCCCCGGGCGGGGAGAGTGTCATGGAAACTAATGTCTCACCGCTCTTGTCCACTCCCAGGCCAGCGACTGATCGTGGGTCACCTTCATGGCTACGGGACACCTTCATTACGACGTAATACCGACTGACCGGAAGTCCGTCGCCGTGTCGCGCGCAACAACTTGTGGCTTGCTAACGCGTCGATGCAGCGTTTGGTCATGAACGTTAGTAAGGTGTCTGCCATGACATCGCCCACTCCAGGCGACCGGGAAAAGGTCGTCTCCAAGCTCCCAACCGCGCTGCAGCAGGACTTGAAGATTCGCACGGCGCAGCACGGCATCGACATCCAGCACGCGGTCGAGGCAGGTATCACGGCCTGGCGCGGGCTGGGAGCGAACCTCTCCCCTATCGACACGGCGGGCGCCAAGTCTTTCTCGACCTGGCTTCCCCCCAGCCAGTGGGAGGACTTCCGTCAGGACTGCTCCGCCCGAGGCGTGTCGATTGTCCAGGGCCTCTCCCAGTCCGTTCAGGTGTGGCTGGACAAGAATCCAGCTCCCGACGTGCAACGGCCCGTCGTCGTCAAGCGCCGTATCGTCTGCAACCAGAAGGGCGGAGTCGGCAAGACCGCCGTCACCGCCGGCATAGGAGAAGCGCTCGCTGAGGACTCCGACAGCCTCCACCCGGTGCGGATCTCCAAGCACTTCGCCGCCCTCCTCACCGATGAGGATGACTCACCCCTCGAGTATGAAAACCTGCCCGGCCTCGGCCAACGGGTCCTGCTGGTTGACTTCGACCCGCAGTGCCACCTGACTAAGCAGCTCGGGCACGAGCCCCTCGCCCTCGAGGGCGACAGCCTCACCAAGCACATGGCCGGTGAGGCCAAGGGCGAACTGCGCGACCTCATCGTAGAAGTCACCGACGAACGCTTCGGAGGCCGCCTGCACCTCCTTCCGGCGTGCACCGACGCGTTCCTCCTCGACGTCAAGCTGTCAGGTGTACGCGCACGCGAAGCCGCCCTCGAGCGCGCCCTCGCGCCGCTCGAGGACAACTACGACGCCATCCTGGTTGACTGCCCGCCCAGCCTCGGGCTGAGCATGGACGCGGCCGCGTACTACGGCCGACGACGCTCGGTTGAGGAGCCCGGCAACTCCGGGGTGCTGGTTGTCGTCCAAGCCGAGGACAGCTCTGCGGACGCCTACGCGCTGCTGACCTCCCAGATCGAGGACCTGCGCAGCGACATGGGTCTTGAGCTTGAGTACCTCGGAATCGTGGTGAACCACTACGACGCCCGCCGCGGCTACATCGCCACCTCCTCCCTCGAGAACTGGATGTCGATAAAGGATCCGCGCGTCGTCGGCGTCATCGGAGACTTGAAAGAACAGAAGGAAGCGGTACGAGTGAAGCGGCCACTACTCGCCTACGCACCCAGGTGCGATCAGGCAGTGGCCATGCGCGCACTTGCACGGGAGATCGCATGAGCAGCAAGGCCTCCGCACTCGGTGCGGGCAGCTCGTTCCAGGCAGCCCAGTCCATCAGCCCTCGACGGGCAGCCATCAACGCCGCCACCAAGGCCCCCACCGAAGGCGCTCCGCCGCCGGTCGAACTATCCGTCTCTCTGATCAGCCTCAACCCCGCCAATCCGAGGTCCGAGCTCGGGGACTTGACGGACCTGGCGGGCAGCCTGCGCGACCACGGCCAGAAGGCGGCCATCAGCATCATGTCCCGCTTCACCTATCTTGAAGCGAACCCCCGCCGCGAGGACGAGCTGGAAGAAGGAACCAAGTACGTCGTCATCGACGGCAACTCCCGACTTGCCGCCGCCCGGGAAGCCGGCCTCACCAAGATCAAGGTGATGCTGGACGAAGACCTCGGCAGCAATCCAGACGAGATCCTGGAGTCAGCTCTCGTCGCGAACATCCACCGCCAGGATCTGGACCACCTTGACGAGGCCAGGGCTCTCCAGCAGCTCCTAGCCGTACACGGTACGCAGGAAGCACTGGCAGCCCGGCTCCACCGGTCACAAGGCTGGGTCTCCCAGCGACTCGCTCTACTCGGCCTCACCCCCGAGCTGAAGAAGAAGCTCGCCTCTGGAGAGGAGCCGGCAGACCTTCTACGGCTCGTCGGACGCAAGAAGCCGGAGGAACAGGATCAACACCTCCAGCAGCTGAAGGAGAAGCGGGCGCAGGAGAAGGCCGACAAGCAGGCCGGAGCCAAGACACGGAAGCGGAACAGCGCCGATGGGGAGGTGAGCGCGGCGTCGAGGTCGGCACGGACACCCTCCAGCGCGCCGGACCCTGACGGCAGGACACCGGTAGGCGGCGACGATCATTACGGCGTAATGAACCCGGCCGTCAGCGCTTCCAACTCGCAGGATTCTGGACGGACCGGAGCGGTTCCCGATCCCCGCTCGGCGTCCGCGACCAATCCGCCTCAGGTCCAGATGCCTTGGGCAGATGGTGTGGCCACCATGGACATCATCTTCTCCAAGGTGCTCGAACACGAGCGGCACAGGATGATCGGCCGCTACCTGGAACTGCTCGGAGGCCCCGAAGCGTTCGTAGCCGAACTGGTGGCTGCCAGCACCCCCGAGTACCGGCAGCAGGTGGCCGAGCTTCTCCTGGAGAATCAGTAGCACTGATGGGCCGTCGCGCGCACGACCGCTCCGGCCTGGTGCGGCTGCTGATCTGCGGTGGTGATTTCTGCGGGCCGTTTACTCACCCTAAACCGCACTGAACTCACCCCCCTGCCTTGGCTCGGTCTGCGTATCGCTCGGCCGTCCGGTGCGCATCGGGCACGCTGGCACGTGGCGTGTATTCGATGCGTACCTGCGGTGCGCACCCGGCGCGAGTCAGACAGGACAGGGGGCGTCCCGGTCCCGCTTGGGTGGGCATTGATCACCTTTGGTTGACGATCCCCAACGTGCGCTCCTGAACCGGTCCAACGTGAAATGTGTCGTGAGAGTGTGAGAGCCGCTAAGGCGATGAAGCACTGATAAGGGAGGGCAGGAGCACGTGATCGCGGGGAAGGGGAACGCGCCGGTGACGCTCAGCCGGGTCCACCGCATCCTGATCACAGTGGTGACTGCCGGAGCGGTCTTGATCGCGGCGATCGGCTTCGCCGGTTCGTACTCCGCGGTGCGCGACCTCGCCGAGAAGAAGGGCTTCGGCGCCTTCTCCGCCGTCTTCCCCATCGGTATCGACGCGGGAATCGTCGTCCTGCTGGCCCTGGATCTGCTGCTCACCTGGATCCGTATCCCCTTCCCGCTGCTACGGCAGACCGCCTGGCTGCTGACGGCGGCGACCATCGCCTTCAACGGCGCGGCCGCCTGGCCCGATCCGCTCGGCGTCGGCATGCACGCCGTCATCCCGGTCCTCTTCGTCGTCGCCGTCGAAGCCGCCCGGCACGCGGTCGGCCGGATCGCCGACATCACCGCCGACCGGCACATGGAGTCGGTCCGTATCACGCGCTGGCTGCTCGCCTTCCCCTCCACCTTCCGGCTCTGGCGGCGGATGAAGCTGTGGGAGCTGCGCAGTTATGAGGAGGTCATCAGGCTCGAACAGGACCGCCTGGTCTACCGCGCCCGCCTCCGCGCCCGCTACGGCCGCGCCTGGCGCCGCAGGGCCCCGGTGGAGTCCCTGATGCCGCTGCGGCTCGCCCGCTACGGGGTGCCGCTGTCGGAGACCGGCGCCGCGGGCCTGGCGGCCGCCGGGATCAAGGAACCGGACATGTCCACAACGCTGCTGCCCCCGGACGTGAAGGCAGACCTGTCAACGCCCACGGATTCAGTGGTGCCAGAAGACCTGGCCGGCGCAACTGGGTCCTCGGGCCGGGGAGAGGGGGAGCGACTGATCACAGGCCAGCGCTTCCGCGTAGCCGTACATGGCAGGCTTCCTTCTCGATTCAGATACGGCAACGGTAATGATCAGGTAAGCGGACCAGGCAGGAAACGTTCTCTCACCGGCCAGTCGTCGGGCGCGTCGAGCGACGTACCTGATGGCATAGAGACGCCTCTGGCTGACCAGCGCCAGTCCGCGGACGATGACTACCCAGCCCAGCAGAGGCACGCGGCAGCGACAGCGGCCGGAAGGGTTCCGGCTTCTTCCGTCCGTGCCTCCCTGTCCGCGGCCTCTCCCGACGTCGCGGGCGAAGGAGAGAGCGGTCAGCTGACTGTTGTCGACCGCTACTACATGGCCTGGCTCGCCTATCAGCAAGAGCACGACGAGGAGCCCACCGGAAGTCAGCTGTCCAAATACCTGGCTCAGCAACGCATCACCAGCCGCACGGGTACACCGGTCAGCCCCAGCACCCTTCGGCGCTACGCACTGGAGTTCCGCATCTACCGAGCCTGGGCCCAGCACTGCGACCGGCACGCCGACGAGCCGACAGCCGAGGAACTCGCCCAACTTCTCACCCAGGCAGGCATCACCGGACAGTACGGTGCGGCCCTCACTCCCGGCGACCTCACAGGCCGCCTACAGGACTTCCGGCGGCGCCGATCAGCGCTCTCCCATAGTTGGACGAACTCCACAGCCTGAAGCCCATAGCTGCCTCCGCTTCGCATCCTGGTCGCCAATCCGTGGAGAGTGTGCCCAGCCAAGCAATGCGATGCGCACCAACCCCCATGCGAGTGCGCACGCACTCCGCACTGACCCCACACCACGCTGTGGCAAGCGGCGTCCCTGATCCAACATGAGCACAGCGCCGTTGGACACGAGACCGCAAAGCAGCCACCCACCGCCGCCCGGCCGACCAACCGACCGCCAGGCAGGCACCGGGACGAGGCGGTGCCCTTGGACCACGGACCGAGAAGAAGCAGCCCGCCCACCACCCGTGTGACCTGCGATGCGCACTCCACATCGGTGCTGCGCACAGTCCACCCGAGCTCTCAACGGCAACCCATGGCTGCGCAGTGCGCAGCCAACGCTGGCCAGATTCGATCACGGTAAAAGCTCAGCCCACTACGCTGAGCAAGCGGCCTTGGACGTGCCGCGGGGGGGATACACGTATGGCGACCACAGCTCTGCGCATCGACGTGACCGGAGGCGTCACCGAGGTGACGCTGCCCGAGGACGGAACCGGGCAACGGGCGGTCATTGCGCAACTCCTCGGCGGCGCAGCTGACCGAGGTGTGTATCACCGGGAGGTGCTGCTCCACGTTCACGGCGATGCGGCTCAGATGTTGGATGCGAACTTCGCTGCCTGGGCGCTGGCCTGCGTATGGCGTGGCCTGGAGCTGCCGTACTGGCTCTATGGGGATGTGGTCCTCACGGGACCTGAGGCCGGTGGGGGAGCGGTGGCCGGTCTGGATGGCCGGTTGGCGGACCAGGCTCGTGCTGTGGTTGCCGGAGTGCATGAGGTCATGTCCGAGTGGGAGCAGCGGCCGCCGAGATCGGAAGAGGCCGCTCGTGCGGAGGTGCTGGCCAATGCGCGCCACCACCTGCGGCCGTCGGGGCCGCGGGTGGCGCAATCGCCTGAGTAGCCGCTGGGGGCTGCGGGGCCGACTCGGTGTTATCGGCTGTTTGCCTGTGGCCTGCGGTTGGAGCTGGTGAGGAGGCGGTTGATGGTCTGTTCGGTCTGTGGTTCGAGGTCGATGTCGTAGGCGTGGGCGATGCGGGTGATCTGGGCGGCGGCCTTTCGGATGCCGGCCTCGTTGTCGGCTGCGGCTTCGATGTGGATCCAGTCCCGGTACAGGACTTCCGCTGTCTCGTCGATCTTCAGTCCTCGTTGGACGGCGCGGCGGGCCTCGTCCAGATCAGGGGTGGGCCCCTCGGTCCGCCAGGTGGCCACGGTGTGGGCGACATCCACGATGCGGGAGATCATCTGTTGTTCGATGGGGGCTGCCCAGGGGTAGTCGCGGTCCGCGAACGGGCGGCCGCGGACCAGGGCGAGGGCGTCCTCGAGGTCGGGCAGACCCGTTTGGGGGCCGCCTGTGAGTCCCCGCTGGGCGAGGCGCTGGAAGTGGTCCCAGTCCATGCGGACCGCAGGGCCGAGTTGGTAGCCGGCGCGGGTGCGCGGCAGGTACAGGTTGCCGTGGCTGTCCTCACCCAGGCGCATCCGCAGTTCTGAGGCCCGGGCCTGCAGGGTGCGCTTGGTCCACGGGGAGGCCGGGTCCATCAGTGAGCGCAGCTGGTCTGCGGTGCGTCCGGGCTTGAAGCGCATGAGCACCGCCAGGTCCGCCAGGCGCGGGTCATGACCGGAGCTGGTGATGCCGGTGACGCTGACTGGTCCGAGGACCTGGATCAGGGGGGCGTTCGGGTCGTCTGTCGGCTCCGGCTCGGGCTCGGGGCGAGGTGACGGTGCTGGAGTCAGCACGGGTGCCCTCTGGCCCGGCCCGGAAGCGGCGGAGGCTTCAACGCCGGTGTCCTCTTGGCCTGCGCCCGCGACTGTATCCGGGGAAGCCATGGCTTGGGTGGGGCCGCTGCTGCTCTTGTCGGCCAGGTCCTCGGTCGGGGTGATGAGGCGGATCCGGGCGGGGTCGGAGGAGGCGAGCAGCGCCGGGAACGGCGCATCGGATGCACCGCTTTGTGCGTCGTGGTCGTGGCCCTCGCCGGTCAGGAGCAGTGACAGCGGCGGTGTGCGCTGGGGCTGGGTGGCCGGGGTGTGATGGTCGGCTGCCAGCTGCCAGGCTCCGGTGGCCGGCCGGGCGGGCTCCTCGGCGGTCACCAGGGAGCGTGTGTATTCGCGGTAGGTCTCCTCCTCCAGGCGCTGGATGCGCACCGGCAGCCCGAGGCTGTCGGGGGTCTGGGCGGTGTCGGCTTCGGTGCTCAGGTGTTCGGCGTCGGGGAAGAACTGGCGGGTGATGTCGGTGGAGGGCAGCACGAGGGCGACCGGCAGGTCGGCGGCCGCGCTGAGTGCTTCGGCGAGCTGCCAGGCGTGGTCGTGCTCGATGTCGCCGACGGCGATGAGGATCCATGGCAGTGGCACGGTGTCGGGGTCCTCGTCGGTGTGCTGCCGGGTCTCCAGCAGGTACTCGCCCAGATCGCGGACCGCGGACTGCAGGTGTGGCATGGCGCCGATGCGGCCCTGCGGCAGCAGAGCGGCCAGTTGGGTGCCCAGGCCGACGGTGACGATCTGGGTGTAGTCGGTCCAGCGGGCGGTGCCGGCCTCCAGCACCAGGGCGCGCGCCACTGCCAGGGCGTCGGTCTCCGGCCCGTTCAGGAGGACCGCGCGGTGGTGCAGCAGGTTGGCCAGGAGCAGGCCGTCCTCCTCGGTGCTGCCGATGGTCACCAGCCCCGGGTAGGGGGCCGGGACCTCCCTGGCGTCGTCTGTCAGGAGTGGCGCGGCGGGGTCGAGGATCCATGAACGCCCGCTGTCGCCCAGCGTGAAGGGCGGCAGTGCATCCTCGGCAGGGTCCTCCAGGAGCAACTCGATGGAGCGGGCGGTCAGGTGGGCGCCGCGCAGCGTGGGCAAGGTATGGCCTGCGGCGCGGGCGTGGTCGGCGAGGGTGCGCAGAGCGCGGTCCAGGAGCGCGGCCTGGTCAGTGTCGGCGGCGGCGTTAAGGGCCTGCTCGGTGTGCGGGGTCTCCTCATCGATGGCGATGGTTTCCCCGGCTTTACGGCGGCGCTGCTGCAGCAGACGCTTGGTCGCCAGGGTGCCGACCAGTCCGGAGGCGAGGAGAACGCCGACTCCAGCGAGGGCCAGGGCCGGGTTGAGCGCTGAATCATCGGCCTCATCCGCGTGCGCGGCCCGTTCCCGCTGGGCGGACTCGCGCGGTGCGGGCGTGTGGCTGCTTGTGCCGGCCGATGTCTCGCCCTGCTCGGTTGGTGTCGGCGCGGCCTTTTCATCTTCCGCGGGTGCCGTCGGCTCGGGGCTGGCGGCCGGTGGTTCCTGTGCTGGGTGGGAGGGCTTCGCCGGTGCCGTGTTGTGCTCGTGTGGGGCCTTCTCCTGCGGCGTGGCCGTGTCCTGGTCCTCAGCCTGGTCGCCGGCCTGGTCGGGAGGTTCGGTCACCTCGCTGCTGTCGGTGTTGTCGGAGGGTTCGGCGGCCCTGGGGGAGGGGAGGTCGAGCTCCTGGCCGGGGTAGATGCTGTCCGGGTCGGTGAACTTGCCGCCGCCCGGTTGCGGTTCGTCTCGGTTCTCCTCGAAGATCGCAGGCCATTGTGTGGCGTCGCCGAGTTCGCGGTCGGCGATGCGCGAGAGGCTGTCGCCGGTCTGCACGGTGACGGATCGGGCGGCACCGCCCTGCGGCCGGGCGTGGTCGCGCTCTGCGGTGTCCTCGGGCATGAGGAGCTTCCAGCCGGGCTGGAGGAAGTTGTCGGGGTTGAAGAGGGTGCCGTCGGTCATGGTGCGGCCCTGGTTGAGGTCCGCGATCTCCCTCCAGCGCTCGCCGTCGCCGAGTTCGCGGTCGGCGATGGACCACAGGCTTTCCGCGGGCCGCAGTTGGCGCACGGTGTACGTGGCCTGGCGCTGCCCGGTTTCCTGGGGTACCTGAGTGTCGTTTCCTTGGTGGCCTTGGGCGGTGGTTGAGCTGAGGTTGTCGGTGCCCGGCAGCGCCGGAGCGGAGGGGGCCGCGGTGGCGGTGGTGGGTGTGGCCGGTGCGGTGCTGGTGGGCAGGAGCACCAGGATGCTGCCGACCAGGGTGGCGGCCGCCCGTCGGCTGATGGCAAGTCCCCGCCGGGGCCGGCGGGTGCGGCCGCGGACCTGGGCGGGGATTTCCATCACGACGCAGTAGGTGAAATGCGCCCATCCGGCCCAGGCGATCGCCACGAGCACCAGGAGGAAGAGTCCCCCGGTGTCCTGTCGGTCCAGCAGGTGGGTGAGCTCGCCTTGCCCGTTCTCCCACAGCACGGGGGTCGCCCAGCCGAGCAGCAGTGGCAGCCCGCCCACGGCGATGAGGAGCAGCAGGAGACTGCCGGCAGCGCGCAGCACGGCGAGCGGGGATCGGCTTGTGGATGCCGGAGGGGAAGTGGGCATCTCTAGGGTCCCTCCTGGGGGGAGACTACGCCGTGGACGAGTGAAGCCTGGCCCTCTCCGGTCACCGGCAGGGAGCCGATTCCCACTGCGGGCAGGAATTTGGTGGCGTAGCTGGTGCTGGTGGTGACGGTCAGGGTCTTGCCGTCACCGGAGACGGTGACGCTGCCGGGGATGCCGGCGCGCCGCAGGTAGGCCTGGGCTGCGGCGCGCGCTGCGCCCGGGTCGGCGACGACCGCATCGCCGGGGATGGCCTGACCGGGGTCGATGGCCTGCCCGCCGGCGCGGGCGGCCTCCGTGGCGGCGGCGTCGGCCCGCATCGTGGCGCGGAGTTTCCCGCCACCATCGACGACCAGGCCGACGATGCCGAGCAGAGCGACCACGCAGATCGCGACGAAGATGGCGATGCCGCCGTCTTCGCGGTGGGGGCGGCGAACACGATGCAGGAATCCGGGCATGGTCAGGCTCCCCGCTGTCGGTACTGGTCGACGACGGAGGTGAAGCTCGACTCCAGGGTGCGGGAGCCCGGCGTGCCGGGCAGCAGCAAGTCGGAGAGTCCCACGGTGCAGCGGACGGTGACCGTGACGGTGCCCACCTGACCCACGGGGACGTTCAGCCCGCTGGTGTCCACGCTCACGCTCGTGCCCGCGCAGCTGATGCCTTCATCGGTGAGGGACTCCTCGGCCGCAGCGTGGGCGGCTTCCTGGGCGGCGGGGCCGGTGCGGGAGATGGAGGCCGCCCGTGCGGCGTCCTCGGCCGCGGCGTCGATCTTCGATCCGGAGGTGACCAGCCGTCCGGCGGCAATCGCCATGCACAGGAACATGATGAGCAGCGGGGTGATGATGGCGGCCTGGATCGCCTCGCTGCCCCGGTCCTCATGCCTGCGCTGCCACAGCGTGCGCACTTGGGTCATCCTCCTGGGACGGTCCAGCGTTCGATCGGGCCGGACGCGGACTGGGTGATGGTCATTCCTCCTACGCCCGGCAGCATGGACGGCACGGTGCCGGAGACCTGGATCCGTATCCGTTGCCCGGTGCTGCCGGCCGTGGAGACCGCCGTACCCTGCAGGCTGTCGCCTGCTGTGCGGTCCAGCACCGAGCGGGCGCGGGCGGCTCCCTCTGTTGGTCCGGCGCCGTAGGAGCGGCCTGCGGTGAGGCCTTCGCGGGCGGCGGTCAGTGCGATGTCGCGGGCGAAGTACCACATGGAGGCCTGCACCACGGCGATCGTGGCGAGGATGACGAAGGGGAAGACGATCGCCATCTGGATGGAGGACTCCCCGCGGTCGATCTGGACCGGCCGCCGCAGGCGGCCCGCTCTGGCTGCGGTCATCAGATGCCCGAGAGCTTGCCGTTGTACTTGGTCACCACCAGGGCGATGGTGCCGGCGATCGCCAGGGCACCGGCGGTGGCCGCGACCCAGATGATGACGGTGGTGATGCTGATGTCGCCACGCTCGGGCTGGGCCCGGGCTGCCTCCAGGCGGCCCCGCAGCGCCGCGGCAAGCCCGGCCAGCATCGCGATGAACGCGGCGGAACGAGCGGTGATGGTGGTGGTGATGCGGTTCATTGGGCGCCTTTCCCCTCCGGGATTGGGTGTTTGTGTCGGTCAGGTGGTGAGGATGCGGATGACGGCCGGGAAAGCGATCATGAGCATGACCAGCACCGCGAGGAGCGCCCCGGGCGCGGTCATCTTCTCGCTGTCGGAGTTGGCCTCCGAGGCCTGACCAGCGAGCAGTTCGGTGCGCAGGCTCTTGGAGCGGGCGCGCAGCGTGGTGTAGACGGCGGCCCCGTCGTGCGCGGAGAGCCGCATGATGTCGGCGACGTCTTCCAGGACCGGCAGGTCGAGTTCTTCGGTGAGGTCCTCCAGTGCCTGCCACGGTGCGACCTTTTCCAGGCGGGCCTTAAGGAGGGCCTGTTGCAGCCGCTGGAAGGGCCAGCCTTTACCCACTGCGGCTGCCCGCTCCAGTGCCTCGGTGGGACCTGCGTCCCCGGCCCGCTTGAGCGCGACCAGGTCCAGGTAGGCGGCTATGGCGTGGGCGAACTCCTCCCGGGCGCGCTTGGCCTGGTCGCGCACCGACAGGTCGGGGATGATCCACAGCAGGGCGGCGAGGGCGAGACCGGCGAGGGCGGGGATGTAGAACGGCACGCCGATGCCCAGCAGCATCCACGGCAGGAACACCACGGCCGGCACCAGCAGTCCGAGCCCGGCGAGGGCGACCTTCGTCAGGAGGAACCGGCCGGGCGAGTGCCCCAGCAGCGCCAGGTTCTTCTCCGGGATGCGCACCCCGGGCAGGTGGCCGAGGTGATTAAGCAGCCATCGGCCCCACACCTCATCCCTGGTCAGCGGCCCTGTTCCGGCTGTCGGGTCTGTGCTGGGCGGGGTGCGGCGCAGCGCCGCGGCGAGAGCTGGCTGGGGGCGCAGCAGTTCGCGGATCAGCAGAGCGGCCCCCGCGCCGATCGCGCAGCCGGCCAGAACGGCCGGGGTGCTGTTCATCGCACCCCCTGGAGGGTGTCGGAGGCCGTGGGGGCCGCCGGAACTCGCGGGGCGGGCATACGGACCCGGCTGCGCGGATCGTCGATGAGGAAGCGGGGGATGGGACGGTGGTCGGCCAGGCTGCGCATCCACGCCAGCACGCCGACGAATCCGGCGCACAGCAGGGCCAGGACCAGCTGGCCGAGCAGGGTTCCATAGGGAGCGGTGTAGCCGGGGACGAGGAACCCGGCGCCGATCACGCCGAGGGTGATGATGGTCATCCACCGCACGGTGGTGCGGGGCTTGGCCCGGTCGGCTTCGATGCTGCGGCGTATGGCGACTTCCTCCCGCACCGACTCGGCCAGGTCCTCCAGCGCCTGGGCCAGGCCCGGGCCGCGGTCGGAGGTGGAGAGGATCAGCGAGGCGACGACCTTGTCGGCGGTGACATCGCCCAACTCATCCCCGAACTCCCGCAGCGCGTCCTCGGGCCGCCAGCCGGCCTGCAGCCGGCCGGCGAGGTTGCCGATCTGCTCCTCCAACTCGGTGGGCGCACCCTTCCGGCTGGTGATCATCGCTTGCTCCAGGCCCATCCCGAGCCGCAGCACATCCGCGAGCCGCTGCGTCCACTCACCCAAAGCTTCCAGCTGCCCGATGCGCACGGCGGCCGACTTGGTGGGGGAGAGCAGCCACGGCACGCCGACCACGGCCAGACCGGCCAGGGCAGCCGCCACGAACACACCAGTGATCAGCCACAATGCGGCGGCTACCAGCGCGGAGGCGACCCAGCGGGCCTTGCGCCGGGCCCGCTGATCAGCGCTGCCCTTATCCGCGATCCGTGCCGCCCGCCACCGGGCCAGCGGGCCAGGTCGGGGCGGCTCGGTGGTGCCGACGATCCCATAGACCAGCCCGATCAGACCGCCGACGACGGCCATGCCGCACACCATGGCCAGCAGCCAGGTCATGCGATCCCCACCTTCAGCGCCAACGCCGCGTCCCACGCGCCGTGTGCCTCGTCCAGCAGATGCGCGGTAAACCCCGCCCGGCGAAGGTCGTTGATGCAGCCCGGGTGCATCCTGGGCACCGCGCGTGGCTCCCCCAGCTCCGGCGCAGGAGCGAAGATCTCATTTGTGGCCGGGCGGCCGTTCTCGCCCATCCCGGTCACCTCCAGCACGTGGCTGACGAACCGGTGCCGACTGCCCCCGGCCATCGTCTCGTCGATCATGGAGACGTAGACGATGAAGTCCAGGCCGTTGGCGATCTGCCGGTAAGCCAGCTGCTCGGAGAGGTTCCCGTCGGCCAGCGCATACAACTCCGCGATCCGGTCGAAGATCACATCCGGGCGGCGGGCGTGGAGGGTGCACAGGTTTCCGCCCTTGCCGCTGGTCAGGGCCTGCATCATCGCCACGACCTCGGGGCCGCGGACCTCGCCGACCACGATCCTCGACAGCGTCATCCGCAGCGCCGGGTGCATCAGGTCCAGCAGCGTGATCTCACCGGCCCCGCGGCCGTCCACGCCACGCTCGCCGTTGGACTCCCGCCCCTCCAGCGCCAGGACCTGCCGGTGGTGGCTGCTGTTGTGGGCGAACAACTCGAACTCGGTCTCCACCGTGGCGAACCGCTCGTCCGGGTCGAACTCCTTGAGCAGCGCGCGCAGCAGCGAGGTCTTCCCCACCGCCTGTTCACCGGCGATCATCACGTTCTTCTGGGCCCGGACGCACGCCGAGAGGAACGCGGCCAGCGTGGTGTCGATGGTGCCCAGCTTCACCAGCCCGGCCAGATCGACCTCCCACACGCGGTGGCGGCGGATCGTCACATACGTCTTCGGGCTGACGCTGGTGATGGCCTGCAACCGGGACCCGTCCGGCAGCCGCAACGCGAGCATGGGACTGGCGGTGGAGATGGTCCGCTCGCTCTGCCCGGCATTGCGCGCCAGGTCCCGCAGCATCTCCAGCAGCTCCTCCTCGGAATCCGCGATCGGGGCGACCTGCTCACGGCGCCCGCCGCCGTAGTCCAGCCACACCTCGTCGTACCCGTTGATGAAGATGTTCTCCACCCGCTGGTTGTCCAGGTGCGGCTGGAGCCGGCCCGCGCGGAAGAGCATGTCGAACACCGCTCTGGCCAGGGCTGCGTCCTCCGCCGCCGACGGGCTCACCCCCCGCTCGGCGGCGGCCGCATCCGACCACACCGCCACGGCCTCGTTGATCCAGCCCCTCGCCTGCTGCTCCTGGCTCGCCTGGCTCATCGACGCACCGGCCTTACGGGCATCCGCCAGTCGCTTGCTCACCTCCGACTTGATGTGCCGGGCCACCTGATGGTCGACCACCACCTGCGGCACATCCGCGCCCAGGACCTGCGGCCGCGCGGCGGGGGCAGGCGGCACCGCCTGGTGCACCGGCCCTCGCACCTCGTGCTGATGGCCGTTGATGCCGGGCAGCGGACGGACGCTGGGATCGGGGTGCAAAGGCTTACCGCGCACCGGCCACCTCCTCCCGGCCGTGGCCGTGGCCACGGCGCGGAGCCAGCCGTGCCTGCCGCAGCACCGCACGCTGCAGCAGCGGAGTCGCCGCCTTCTGCGCAGCCCGCATCAGCTCCGACTGCAAGAACTTCCGCGGCTGTTGGGCGCCGTCGGAGAGCACCATGGCCTGCTCCCTGTTGAACGGAAGCCGGGCGATGACCGGTACGCGCAGCACCTTCTCCACCTCCGCAGGCTGATACGGCCCTTCCCCGATCAGCACCAGCCCGATGTTCCCGACGCTCTCCTCCAGTGCCTCCACCCGCACCTGCGCCGCTTGCAACCCCCGCAGCGTGGAGCGCGCCACCACCGCCACGGCGTCCGCCCGCTGGGCCAGCACTGCGGAGGGGCCGAAGGCGCCACGCCGCCCCAGATCAATGATCACATCGTGCGGTGTCTGGGTGTTGCGCTCGATGCCGGCGAACATCTGCGACAGCTGCTCCCATGCCGGGGCCATAGCTGCCGCATGGGCGGGGTCGGTGATTCCGGGCAGCACCAGCCGGTCTCGGCGCCCGTCATCGGTCATATCGATCAGCTGACGCCAGAACGCCTCGCTCAGCTCACCCTTGCGGGCCGCCAACGACAGGTTCTTCAGCCCGTATTTGTCCGCCAGCGAGCCTTGCAGGATGCCGTGGAGGACCGCTGAACCGTCCGGGTCGCACTCCGCCAGAATCACTCGGCGTCCGGGCTGCAGGGGCCAGGTCAGCAGCATGGCCAGGCCGGTTGTGGTCACCCCCGGGGCCCCGGAGCAGCCTGCCAGGGCGATCACGGGCATCAGGAACCACCCTGGGCGTCGACGAGCAGGCGCACGTTGCCGGTGGACACCCAGGCGGCAAGCGTGGGGGCGTCGGTTCCCGAGGCGGCCACATCGACTACCACCACGCCGGTCCCGGGGGCGGGGTTGCCGACCTTCACCACCCGTGCGGGGATCGTGGAGGGCTGCTGCTGCTCGACTTCTTCGTCCGGCCCCGGCACGGCCACGATCTGCACCTTCTGTCCCGGGCTGAGTGTGGTGGCCGGCACCTGCTCCGGCTTGAGCCCCACCGGCACCAGCGACTCCCCGGCCTCGATCAGGGACTTGTCGGTGACCTGGGAGGTCGACAGCAGCGAGCCGGGCGTGAGCTCCACCGCAGCCCGCTTGCCCACCACGTTGTCCATGTCCGAGGCCTGCACGGCCTTCACCGCCGGATCGAGCGCGACCGACGCTTTGCCCAGGTCCTGCTCGCTCACCCTCTGCCCGACCGGCACCGGCCGCACCACGGTGACCACTTGCGTGCGCTCTCCGCTCTCCAGGAAGAGCACCGCCCCGGCCGCGCCACCCCCGGCGATCAGGGTCAGGCACAGAGCAATCACACCCGGCCTGCGGCGGCGGGCAGCGACCCGCGGTGGAGACACCGGTCCTCCGAGGGGAAACTGCTGCGGCACGCCCGCGTCTTGCCCTGCGGTGGTCCGCTCCTTGGTCTTGCTCAACGCTTCGTCCTTTCCCCGGCGCCCGCCACCTTCAGCCGAGCACCTGCACTTCACCGACCTCGATCTCCACGTCCGACTCCCGGATCTCGGTCAACTGCCCGCTCTGACCGCCGCCGGCCCAGTTGATTTCCCACGTAGAAGTCGCCTTGACCGTGAACGTGCCCTCCGGCCTGGACCCGGAGGTCTCCTCGTAGACGTGACCGCAGTCGGGAGACATCCGCTTCCCATAGGAGGCCTTGTAGGGCGTTCCTGGCTTGGTGCACGTCACCTTCGAGCCGTCACCCATCGACCACACGACCTTCGAGACCTTCGCGGTCGCCTTCACCGTGATGCCGCCCGCCGACGCGGACGCGGTGTTCGGCCCGGAGGTCGTCGGCGACTGCTGGTTCCACATCCACACCGGCATGCCGACCACGCCCGTCTTTCCGGGATTCGGCGTGATGCCGATCTCCGGCCCGTTCAGCGTCATCGAGTCGACCGCCCGCTGGGCCAGCACCGCGGGATCGACGGCAGGCGCGGGCTCCCCGTCGGGTACGACTATGAATCCGTCTGGGTTGTTTTCTCCGCCGTCAGCGCAGGCGCTGAAGTACAGATCCGCCTTCTTCGGGTCCTGGCCCTTCCACACCGCGTGACCGGCGGGAGGCTCAGGATCGACCTTCGTCTGCTTGCACTTCACCTTGCTCTCGCCGCTTGCCTTGCCCTCGTCCGCATCTGCGGGCTGCTGGTCGGTTCCGCCGGTGTTCCCCTCAACACCTACCCCCACGCAGAAGTCCTTGGGTGCGTGTGCGCAACCTTCCCCCGCGTCGACGTCCGGCTTGGGGTCCTCTGCCCAGGCGGCCGACGGCATCGTGGCAAAAGCGAGGACAGCGGCAACTGCGGTAAGCCGCCGTATCAGCAGCGGCGAGCCTGTGCGGTCAGCTTGGTGACCATCCACTTGTTCCCCCATTTCTCGAGGTTGGCGACGCTGACGTACTTGGTCAGCCGCTTCGGTGGGAGGGAGATCTTCTCCTTCGATGCCTTGTCCACCAAGATCCATTTCGAGACGTCCACGCAGTCGGTGACCGTTGCCTCGGGGATCTTCTTCTTCGAGTCCAGCGCCGTGACCTCGGGCTTGAGTACCGGCTTCCCTCGGGTCACCTGCTTGGCACTCCGCATGGAGGCGAGATCGCTTTCGATGTCCCGCAGCGCATAGAGCGTCGTGACCTTCTTCAGCTCCGTGCCCTCGGAGGAGGCCTGTGCGTAGGCCTTCACCTTCTCTTCCCAGACGCGCCGGTACGCGGCGAGGGCCTGGTCCTCGGCGGCCGCTTGCGGGTCCGAACTCGGTGACGGAGAGCCCGAGGAGGGGGCCGGTGAGCTCGGAGGCTTTCTGTTGTCGGGCTCGCCGCCGTCGCTGCAGGCCGCGAGAGACAAGAGCATCCCTGCTCCCAGGGCCAGCGCTGTGCAGCGGCACAGCCCACGGATCCTTCGCGGGCCTCCGTGCGGTCCTGCAGTCATTCCGCCTCCCCGATGGCGAGTTTCCGCGGTGCCCGCGGCAGCGTTTGCGGGTGGAAGTCCCACGGTTGAGTCCGCAGGCAGATGGCAGGAAGCCGACTTCCGTAGCGCTCACGTTACGCAACTCTGTGTCAGGATCACACCCTGGTCTCTCCCCGCACAGTCATAACTCTGCATGCATTCAGTCACGTTGGCAGCCTCATTTCTTCCGAGTCTGCTCGCCACGCTCGAAGGCCGTCGGCTTCCGTTTCGGCGGCCAGACGCGCCGCGATGGCCTGTCCCAGGGCGTTGGCGCCGGCCGCCCGTACGCGTCTGCTGGCGCGTTCGGCCACCTCGCGGATGTGAGCCTGGGCTTCGCACGCGAGATGGGCAGGGCTTACGGCTGCGGCCTCCTCAGCGGCACGGGCAACTCGCTCCTGGGCCGCCGACATGACCAACTCGCACTCACGGCACGGGGTAGGGCTGAGGGCCTGGCCCTCCCCGCACAGCCGGCATCCTCTGCGACCCCTCAGGGCAGGTTCCTCCGCTTCTTGCAAGTGTCGTGCCCGCGAACGGCCGGCTTTGCGGTCCTTCTCCCGCTCGATGCACGCCCGGCAAGCAGAACCGTCCTCGAGGAGTCCGTCCTCGCACCTTGGGTCCGGGCATGGCCCGCTCCTCAGCATGGCCACGGCAGCGCCCACCGGACGCCGCAAATTGCCGGCAGCGTGCAGCTGGGCATAGTTGTGAGCGGCCCACCGCCGGTTGACCCGCTCCACCAGGCGCTGGGGCGTGGCCTCCTGGAGCTCCTTCTCGATCTGCCGCACGAGGGTTCGCGGCAGACCGGAGCCGGCGCTGCGGCGCATCGCTGCGCGCAGCGGCTCCGGAAATCCGGTCACCACGTCGGCTACCGCCCCACGGACCAGAATCTCAGGCTTGGCATTCCGCGGCGCTCTGCCGCCGTCCTGCGCGGCGCAGCCGCCAGAAAGCCCCGTGCCTCTACTACCGGTAGAGGGCCTGCGGCGTTCACCGGCGCTGCGCGCCGAAGGCGCCGTCTGTGGTTTGAGTTGGTCTGGTTTTGGTTGGTCTGGTTTTGCGCCCCCATTTTTAGGGGTGCCCGCCCCTCCATTTTTGGGGGGTCCGGCCCCTCTATTTTCAGGGGGGCCGGGACGGCCTGCGGATTTGCCCTCCCCGGAGGCCTCGAAGGCCGCGGGATCGCGGTCCTTAGCGGATGCGGAACCGGCGCGCTGAGCCGCTCGGCGAGCCAGCCACTCCTGCCGCGACCGGGGGCCCTGATACCCCTCGGGCGGGTGGAAGCGGACGTCATAGACGTAGCGCCGCCGCATGCCCTTGGCGTAGCGCACCTCCCGGATGCTCACCGCACCGATCGACTGCAGTGCCTGCCGGTAGGACTTGAGCTGGTCGGGGTTGGACAGGCCCATGGCGTCAGCCAGTTCCGGACCTGCCGGCCACACCGTGCGGTCCGACCGGCCGTGGTTCACGCAGCTCGCGAGCACGCAGTAGAACATGCGCTGAGCGGGCTTGAGCGGGCTGTAGATGACCCACTCGGGGACCATCGTGAACGGTGCCGGGGCATCGGAACTGATCACCTCGATGCCCTCCTCATCCAGGACGCTCACAGCTTCGTCCAGGGCCGTTGTCCACCACTCCCGTCCAGCGCCGTCCACACCGCTGCGCCGGCCCCGTGCTCCTCCAGGTCCTCCAGCGCCGCCGCACCGAGGGGAACCTGACGGACCAGCGATGCGACCAGCGGATGCTCGGCAGCCATGGCCTGCAGGTCGGTGATGCGGTTCGACAGCGTCGTGGGGCTGGCGCCGGTGAGGACGAACAGCACCCGGGGGAAGACCGCGTACCAGCGCTGCCATGTCGGCAGCAGGGACTGCTGCGCAGCCTGCACGATGCGTCGGCCTGCCGGGGCCGGCAGGTAGTCGTGGAATCGGGCGTACTCGATCAACTTCGACGCCAGCCGCTCGGCACTCATCGTGGTCCGGTCGACCTCGACGAAGGCCCGGAGCATGGAGCGGTCCGCTCCAGCTGCGCTCACTGTGTAACGCATCAGTGCATCAGCGATCAGCCGCTCGGAGTCCGGTAGCTGGTGGGCTACCTCCGGTGTCCAGTCCAGCGGCCCGTGATCATCCCCCCGCGCCCGTGCATCGGCGGCGAAGGCGCAATGGGTACGCACGACGGTCAGGGTGTGGGAGGTGCGCAGCGAAGCGGCCGTCGCCGAGGTCACCGGGTAGGGCGGGCGGCCCCGCAGTTCGGGCCAGTCGCGGGTGATGCGTGCCCCGTCAGGCGTGAGGTACCAGGCCCGCATGCGATTGGAGCTGGGCAGCGTGATGTGAGCAGTCAGGTCCTTGCGCCGCAGATCATTCAGTGCACTGGAGAGCTTGGGCCGGTGGACATTAAGCATGGTCCGCAACTGTGGGCCGGTGGCCATGCGGTGCTGGGCGAGGACGGCCAGCAGCCGGTGCTGCAGGGACTCGTCCGTGGGGAGAAAGGCTCTCTTCGTCGCAGTGGAGGTCATGACAGCCGTTCTCCCTTGGTCTTTCGCAGTGACGGGCGATCAGCCGTCAGGTATGCCAGGACGTGCTTGTGCTGGTCGCGCGCTGCTTGATTCAGCTGCGCCACAGGACGGGCCTGGGCCCGCTGGTTGGCGGCATGGTTGAGGGCGCCGACCTTCTCGGGCTCGGCGAGGTCGTCGAAGACTTCCTCCAGGGCTGGGCCGCGCAGGGGCAGGGGACCGATGCGCTTGCCGTCGACGGTGAGGGTCGCGTAGTGGTGGAAGCGCTTGAGCTCGCTGACGGCCACCGGGTCGACCTGGTCGCCCCATTCGCCGGTGATGTGGCGGATCGCCGTGACCGAGCCTGCGGTCGTGGTCAGCGTGGAGGAGTTCTGCAGGAGCGAGGAGCGCACCGCCTCGCTCAGGCGTTGCAGCAGCTGCGTCATGCCGTGTAGCCGCACCTGGTACTTGCGCAGTTGCTCGAGGATTTCGGCGATGGAGCTCGAGGCGGCACCGTCCAAAGTGATCAGCTCATCGAGGTAGGCACGGAAGGGCACCCGCCTGGATTCGGGGATATCCCGCCGGGAGAGGCCTGCGCGAAGAAGGTCCCGCACGATGAGCGCGGTCAGCAGCCGGTCGGTGGGCCCGTTGCCGGCGGGACAGACCCACACGACCATCTGGTGGTCCATCGCCGCCCGGAGGTTGTAGGCCCCCACCGGGTTGCCGAGGAAGGCGTGGGCCACCGGGTGGGCCGCCAGCCGGTCCAGCGGGTTGAGGACCACCGGCAGACCGTCGGCCGGGACGGTGGGGAACGTGGTCTGCCACCAGGCAGCCTGCTCTTCGTCGGCAGCGGCAACCTTGTTCACCACCGCGGTCCGGAATTCCGGGTCGGAGAGCAGGGTCCGAATCTGGAAGACCGTGGCCTGCGCCTGGGGCTGCCCCTGGGCGCAGGCGGCGGCGTTGATGGTCACCAGCGCCTGGACGGCCTTGGTGAAGATGGTGATGGCCCGCGGGGCGGAGATGTCGTTCCAGCCCAGGGCGGAAGCGAAGCCGTCCACGCAGGCGGTGACCACGTCGTGGGCCGGCTGGCCGTGGCCCATACCCAGCGGGTTCCAGCACGCGAGCATGGCGTTCGGGCTGCCCGCGGCGAGGTCGATCCGCGCGATCCGCTCCATGATCGGATCGTGCGCGAGGTAGGGGGCCGCTCGGCGCCAGGAGTCACCGTGCGGGTCGAGGAACAGCAGCCCTCCTCCGGCGTGTGCGAGCCCGACGGCCTGGCACAGGGCACGCTCGGTCTTGCCCCAGCCGGCCTTGCCCACAGCTGTCTCGAACAGCGTCTCCCGCTCCCGTGTGGCGACCAGTCGCGGATGGCCGTCGGCGGTGCGGTGCCAGCCCTGCAGCACCACCGACGGATCGCCCACGACGAAGGAGGGCAGCTCACCGGCCAGGATCGGCAGACGGCAGTGTGTCGTCGGCGGCTTGAGCAGACCGGCCAGCTCCTCGACCCGGATCCAGTTGGACCGCGGGCCCATCACCTGCCCGGTCTGCCACCGGTGATCGAAACGAGGTCGCCACGGCCACCGATCGGCCCCCAGCCGCAGCGGCCCGAACGCCCACCCCTTTACGGCCAGGCGGGCCCGCCCGTCGAAAACATCGAGGGAGGCCTCAATTTGCCGCAGCCGTGACTGCGCCCGCCCCTGGATGTCGGAGGTGCAGCGGACCAGCAACTGGACCTTGACCAGGTGGGCCTCGGCGGTGAGTTTGCCCAGCGCCTTCTCCGGGTCCACCCGGCGGGGCACCGGCGGCATCACCAGCCCACGCCCGGGGCGGCGGCGGGCATCGTCAGGGGAGAGCATCCGCGCCACCTGGTAGGCCAGGGAGTCCTCCACACCGGCGGCGTCCTGCCGCACCCAGCGGGCGGACCTGCGGGCTTCACGCCGCTCCTTTTGCCGGGCATCCTCGACCACGCGCCAGCGTTGGGCTCGCAGTTGCCATCCCGGTGCCCGCTGGATGTCCAGGCAGATTTCGGCGGTGTCCCCGAGGTCGGCGCGCAGGTCGGCGACCGCATCCACCAGCGGCTGCAGCGGATCGGGCTGCAAAGGGACCTCCCTGAGCAGCGCCTCGGGCCGGCCGCGCAGGGTGAACTCCGCCCGCACCACGTGCCGGGGTCTCTTCTCCCGCCCGGGTCGTACCGTGTTGCACTCCACGGCCGGGGCGTAGGGAGTGGTCTGCAGCAGCTTCGCCGCGCTGGCCGGTCCCTCCACCCGATAGCTCAAGGGCACCAGGCCGCCTGCACGCATCCGGATGCGGACCGCC
Source organism: Streptomyces sp. 8N706 (assembly GCF_052245415.1). Taxonomy (NCBI): domain Bacteria; kingdom Bacillati; phylum Actinomycetota; class Actinomycetes; order Kitasatosporales; family Streptomycetaceae; genus Streptomyces; species Streptomyces sp. 8N706. The sequence continues at coordinate 27,414 of NZ_JBQQBW010000040.1, forward strand.
TTCGCCCGGCGGGGCACCCACCACGGGCCGGCCCCAGACGCCCGGGCCAGCTGGACCCCGTACCGGAAGATCTGCTCAAGGTCCGGGTCGAACCGGCGGCTTGGCTGCAGTTCCACGGCCATGCGCTGCTGCGAGGCAGCGTCAGCCAGCCTCTTGATGACGACGGACCCCACCAGACCTGCGGCAGTGCCGGCCAGGCCGAGCCAGAGGAGGTGGTTGAGAACCCAGGTGGCAAGGGACCACAGCCAGGCGACCAGGTCGGTGCCCATGTCCAGGACGCCGGTTGAGGCGAGGCCGGTCAGAGTGCCGGTGTCCATGCGGGGGCTCCCTTCTGTGCGGGGTCGGTTCGGGTGAAATGGAGGGTGGAGGTGCGGCCGTCGCGGAAGTCCCCGCCGCGGTCGGATCCGGCCCACACCAGGTGCACCACCGCCCGCCTCTCGCTTCCCTCCCGGCGGGCGATGGCGGCCTGGATACGGAAGCCGATGAAGGTGTGGCCGCCGGCCTTACCGGTGAAATAGGTGGGCCATTGCCCGCGGCCGGTACCGGTGGCATCCGCGCGCAGCACAGCCCGTCCCAGCACGAGCAGTTCTTCCTCGTCCGCGCGGCTCAGATCCGGTGGCCAGGAGCGGTCAAGAAGGTGCTGGATCACCCGGTCACCGGCGGGGCCCTCGCCGGGCGGCGGCGGGAGTTCGACCTGCGGTGGACGGGCCGCTCGTTGGCGCGCCGGGGCCGGCGCCGCACTCGTGGCTGTGTGGCGGGAGGGCTGCTCTACCGGCCGCGGCGCGTGAGCATCCGCGTCCTGCGGGGTTGAGTGTGCGGACTGAAGGAGGAGGTAGCCGGAGACGGCGAGTGCGGCAGCCAGGCCGAACAGCAGGAGGGGAGAGGCCTTGGTGGTCATAGCAGGCGGGCTCCTCCCGCGTAGCCGGTCATGGCGCCGATGGGGTCGATCCGCACGGTGGTGCCAGGCCGGGGGGCGTTGATCATCTGTCCGTTTCCGAGGTAGATCCCGACGTGGTAGATCGAGTAGTCGTTGCCGGGCAGATAGCCGTAGAAGACAAGGTCGCCGGGGAGCAGCGCATCCCTTCCGGCACTGGCGGGAATGCGCTTGCCGCGCCCGGCCTGGTCATCGGCGGTGCGCGGAAGGCGGATACCGGCTGCCGCGAAGGCGTACGTGGTCAGGCCCGAGCAGTCAAAGCCGGTGATACGCGCCCCGGACTTCCCGCTGGGCGAGCAGCAAATGCCCCTGGAGGGGCCGTGGGCGGTGCCGCCGCCCCAGGAGTAGGGGACGCCGCGCTGGGAAAGCGCCGCCTTCAAAACGGTGCGGACCTTGCCCTTGGTGCCTTTCAGGGAGAGGGGGCTCTGCGCGGACTGGGTGTACTGGTCGATCCAGGACAGGACATCGGTGACGTAGGCATCGGAATGGTTGTAGGCGTAGATGGCTTTCTTCAGCTGCCCCCGGTCGGCGAGGTTGCGGCCCTCTCCGCACAGGTAGACCGCCGCACCGAGCGCCGCGTCATCGGCGTTGTGCGGGTCACCTTCCCCGTCCCTGTTGGCATCGCGGCCGGTGCCCTCCCAGGTGGCGGGCAGGAACTGGAACGGGCCGACCGCACGCTCGAAGCGGGTATCGCCGTCCCACCGGCCGCCGTCGGTATCAGGGAAAGCGGTGGTGTTGCCGTCGGCCCCGGAACCGTTGAGCTGTGGGCCCAGGATCCGCGGCCGGATGGCCCCGTGCTTGCTGATGCTGCGTCCGACCGCATGCCCGGATTCGATCTTCGCGATCCCTGCGAGTACCGGCCAGCTCATCCCGCGGCACTTCGGGCGCTCGGCGCGTATCTTGCGGGCCGCGTTCTTGTACGCGGCGAGCATCCGCGCAGGGATGTCGGCCGCCGTGCCCGACAGCTCCATCCCCGCCTCGTCCTCCGGCGCCGCCTGAAGCCCGGCCACGGCCGAGACCGCCCCGCTCAGCGGCGCCGCGCAGCACACTGCGGCGACCAGCAGCACCGCAGCCAGACATCCAAGCTTGGCCACCCTGCTTCTACTCATTCCTGGTCACCGCCCCACCGGGGCTGGGAGTCCCAGGTCGAGCGCTGGGCGCGCATCAGCGCAGCGAGGATCCGGCGCCGCGCTTCACTTCTCTCCTCGACACGGGTGTCGGCCGAGACCGGCGGCCGCGGGCTGCCGCCACCGGCGGACCGGGCGCCGGGCCTGCTGGGCGAGGCGTAGAGCACCGCACCGGCCGCAGAGTCACGGGCACCGCGCCGGGCGGCATCAGCCGTCGGCTGGCCGTGCACGCGGGCCGCCACGTGGGCCCGTTGTGCGGCAGTGGTGACGCCCTGGTTGATCCGCCGACCGCCCCTGGCCACAGCCCGCCCGCTACTGGCCCACTGCGCTCCGTCCTCGCGGACGGTGTTGGTGTAGACACCCAACTGCTCCCGGGCATCCCGGGTGAGTCGGCTGGCCCCCTGGCCGCCGCGCGCGACAGTGGAGGCGAGAGCGTAGGTGGAGTGGTAGCCCAGTCGCCCGGCACGGCTTGCGATGCGGTAGCCGCGGAAGCGCACCAGCCGGTTGTGGACCCGGGTCCCAAGAAGGTCCCGCCCCGTAGCCGGGTCGTGAATGAGCTCCCCCGTGCGGTGATTGACAATCCGCCCGTTGTCCTCGCCGGTGTTCCCGCCCAGGCCCGTGTACGCCGACGGGTCCACTTCCCCCGTGGCCCGCAGCTGCCGCGCCCTGGCATCGGCAATCGTCGGCTTGCGCCACTTCGCCAGCTGCTCATCACTCGGGCGGGCTCCGATGACAGCCCCGTAGGCGCCGCGCAGCCCCAGGCCGCCGCCCCGCAGCAGCAGCGCGGCCGGCGCGAGACCGCGTCTGGCCTCCGCACCGGCCGCGCCCAGCATCTGCTGCGGATTCATCGGCATTCCGGTGCCGTCACTCATCGCCGCGGCATTGCCCAGGAACCGGTGCCAGTGGCCCAGGGCCGCGTGGGCACGGGAGCCGCCTGCCAGCCCACCGAAGCCGATCAGGCCGCTGGAGAGGCCGCCGCTGCCGGTGCCGACGCGGCTCATCGCCAGCGCTGCGCCGAGTTCAGAGCTGTCACCGGGCAGATGGGTACCGCCCACTTTCGCGTAACGCATGATCATTGCGAAGCGCTCGCCGAACCGGGCGGCGCCGGCCATCAGCCGCCGGTGGAAGGCGACCCCCATGACGGCCAGGGCGTCGATGAGGAGAAGCCGTTCGACCATCAGGTCCGGGCCGTCTACGAGGATCGCGTCGACGGCGATGCCGAAGAAAGGCAGGAACATCGCGGCGGTGAAGGTGACCATCACCGAGACCATGAAGATGGCCAGCCACTTCCATACGATCATCCGGTTCGGTCCGGGCAGCATGCCCAGCACCAGGGCGACGCCGCTGCCCGCCGCGGCGATGGCATCCGCACCCTGGGAGCCCAGCAGCACCAGCGCCATCGAAGAGACCATCGCGGCGACCAGCACAACCGCGATCAGAAGGAGCGCGGCGGCCCCGACGCGGTCCCAGGTGGGGGACTTGGCGTAGGCGGCCGAGGCCTTGCCGACCTTTCCGGCCTTCTCCAGGTCCTTGGTGAAGCGGTCGAACTTCTCCTCCTCCGGTCCCAGGAACCGGCCGCCCAGGCCTTCGTCGATCGCGTCCCGGTCGCCGTTGCAGTAGTCGCCAGCCGGTCCGATGACCAGCTCACACGGGTCCTCGTCCTTCTTCTTCGCGCTCGGCTTGTAGCCGCCCTTCACCCACTTCAAATGGGTTTTGTAGGCCTGTTGGTCCGACTTGGCGCTCGGGTCGAGGATCCGCCCGTACTCCAGGAGCATGTAGGGCTTGACGACCAGGGCGCCTGTCAGCGCGTCCTGAAGCGGCCGGGCAACCTCCTTGGACTGCGCCGTCTTGCCCGTGCAATAGTCCTTCGCCGCCCCGACGACCAGATCGCACGCCTCTTTCTTTCCGGCCTCACTCTCGTCTGCTCCGGTGGCGTTGAACTGGTGGCTGTTGACCGTGATCTGGGCGACTTCGACCGCAGCCTGCTGGGTCTGGTCCAGCGGCCCGCCTTGTGCGAGCAGGTAGTCGGGGCGAACGAATGCCGAGGCAGCGATGGCGGCAATGGTCAGGGTCAGGACGATCTCGCCGAGCCCTTTGCCGACCCGTCCGCGGACGAACAGGATGAGTCCGAAGATGAAGCCCCAGGAGAGCATTAGGCCTTTGAGGCCGAGCGCGCCGACGACGTGAGCGTTGTACTCCTCTGCAGCGTGCTGGGCCGGCCCCAGCAGAATGCTCAGCAGGGGGAAGCGGAAGGCGAACTCGATCAGCCAGCAAGCCAGACCGACCAGCAGCCGCACGGTGGTGAACAGCCCGCCCAGCAGCAGCGCACGGCTCTGGCTGGCAAAGTTGACGATCGATCCGCCGTCCGCGCCCAGTTCGTACCCGTCCAGCGGCGCACCTTCAGCGGAGTCCACGTTCAGCGGGGCCAGCAGACCGCCAACCTCACCGCCACTGCCGTCGGCGGCCGCCGCAGCCGAGGTGTTGACGATGAGGAAGACCACTGTCATCGCGGTCACAAACGTGGCAGTGCGCAGGGTGCCCCGGTCGAACTTCCTCATCGCGGCCGCCGTGCTGCCCACACCAAGCCCAGCCCGATCACCGCAGGGCCGATCATCAGGGCATCGGTGCCATCGAAACTCGGGCCGCCCTCCGCCTGCTCGCCCGAGCCGCGCTCGCAGTAGTCCTGGGCGGGTCCGACGATCAGGTCGCAGGGATCATCCCGCGGGGCGGGAGCCCGCTGATCCCCGGCCACCACGTCGGCGTCTTTCTGGACGTCGAAGGCCTTGCCGGTCTTGGGCAGCCACGCATCGGCCAGGGCCGGGCCGAAGAGTCCGAGGAGGACCACCGCGGCGACGGCGGCGAGGAAGGTGACCGGGGACAGCAGGAGGGAGGAACGGTTGGCGTAGGGCGTGGTCTTCGTGGGCTTCGTCATCGCTGGCTCCCTGCGGGTGTGGTCTTCTCGAGGTCGACTGATGCGGCGCCTGCCTCAGAGCTGGTGGGCCGCTCCGGGTCGCCGGGGGTGGTGGTGATGTGGGAGGCGATGCGCCCGACCGTGGGGATGACGACCTTCACGCGGCCGGTCTTCATCCGCGGGTCGCGCAGGAACATCTCGCCCTCACTGCCGGCCTGGCCGACGGGGGAGAGGCCTGCGGTGACCATGCGCACCAGTTCGTCGTTGTCGGCGTCCAAGCCGATGTAGGCCAGGCCTTTGCGGGCGCGGCTCCGGTCGCTGGTGCGGGCCAGAAGCTTGTAGGCCATCAGGCCGCGATCGGGGCCGAGCTCGTCGACGTCGTGCGCTCCGGCGGCCAGTCCGGCGCGGTGCTTGCGGCCGTCGTGGAGAATCTCGCTGACCAGGCTGTTGCCCTCGCTGGAGGAGGTGAGCCAGTAACACTCATCGGTGATGACGCTGCAAAACCTGGTGGGGTCGCTGAATGCGGCCTGCCGGGCGATCGCCGCGATCAGGTAGAGCACAGCCCGGCCGATCAAGGCCTCCAGCGGCTGCTGGCGCAGTACTTCGGGTTGCGCGAACGCCTCGCGCGGCGGCAGCGTCAGACCGGTGGTGGTGACCACCACCATGTCCGAGCCCATGTCGCCGTCGAGGGAGACCGCCGGCAGGCTGGGGTCGAAGACCATCGCAGCGAGCGGGTTGTCGGCGACGATCCGCAGCAGATCAGCCATCGTGGCAGCGGCCTCCCGACGGCTCCCGTGATCCGAGAACGCCATGGCCGTCAGCGCATGGAGCACCGTGGCCATGGACGGGGCGTCACCGGCGGCGGCTTCCTCCACCGCCCGGTGCAGCACCGCACCGGAGGTGGACATCGGCCCGATCCCCAGCTGCAACGTCAGGTAGGAGAGGGCATAGTGCGCTCCGGTCGCCCCGCCGAAGACCCGCAGAGGATCGATGGACACCCGCGCGGCCGCGGCGTCGATGACCTGGCACCGGCCCGGCACGGCAGCCTGGGCGAAGGAGGCGTACTCGCGGATCGGGGTGCGGTCGATGACGATGGCACGCCCGCCACGGTCCACGACCGAGGAGGCGAGCATCTTCAGCAGCACAGACTTGCCCGCGCCCAGGTCGCCGACGACCCCCAGGGAGGCGGAGGCGTGCTTACGTGGCGCATCGGCCACATTGACCAGGACTGGCCGCACTGTGCCGCAGTCCAGGTCGATGCCCAGCAGCACCCCGTCCGGGTCACCGACAGTTGTGTCGGTGAAGGCCCCATTCATGGCCCAGTCCTCCGACAACTGGTGCTGTACGAACTCCCGTACCACCGGCGGCCGCGCCGCCCCGGGCAGACCGAGCATGAACAGCTGCTCCTGCATGCCGGTCGGCCTGACGGCCCGGTAGTCCCCGCCCGACAGCAGCGCCACCAAGGCCCGCGCGCGGGCGTCACAGGTGACGGCATCGGGACCCCAGACGGTCAGCACGGTCACCGACTGGACCTCCACCTCCACGTTCGTCCGAGACAGGCGGGCGTCCATCTCCCCCAGGTCGCCCGCAGCATCGGTCAAAGAGGACGGCATGCCGGTGGGCTGCGCGTTGTACTGGTCGGCCTGGTCGACGATTTCGTTTTTCTTGCGCTGGATGGCCTGCTTGGCCCGGACTGCCGTCTCGATCTGCAGATCCACCGTGTAGTCGACGGGGAAATCCAGCCCCTCCAGCTGCGCGAGCAGATCAGCAGCATCGGCGGCGACAGCCGGCGGCAGCTCGGCGAGCGCCAGGTGCGCCTGGTAGCCGGTGCCGGCCTCGGACTCCACCTGCAGCCACCGACGCAGCAAAGGGGAGGAACCGCCCGAGCGCCACCACGGCTTACGGCCCCCGACCTTCGACAGCTCACTCTCGCTTTCGCTGCCCCGGTCCTCCGCGCTGGTGTGATCGCGGCCGCCTTCGGCGAGACGGACCTGACCGAGGTCGGCGTAGGAAGGAGAGCGCAGCTGCCCGTCGTAGACCTGGCCGGCGTACAGGCCGGAAGCCTCGGCACGCGCCAGGAGCGGTTCTTCCCTCAGGCCGCGGTGCACCGCGTGTTGCACCATCCACACGATCTCCGCCGGGGTGGCCTGTCGCATCGGCAGCCCGGCCCCGAGCGATGCAGCCACCCGGGCTGCCTGCTGCTGGTAGGCCACCACCTCCGCCCGCCCCACCGGCGCAGGCTGCATGCCCAGGGCAGCAGAAACCTCCGCCCACATCGAGCCGAACGTCGCCGCAACGTCCCAGCGGCGGCTCGTCGAGGACAGCGGGATGGCCAGCCACAGCGTGCGGCGGTGCATCTCCTGCTCCTCCAGCAGATCCAGGCCCGCTTCCACGTGCTCTGCCCACGCCGGAGACACCTCCAGGTCGACCCCTTCGAGCATTTGGGCCGCGACCTCACCGGCATCGACCTGCGCACACAGTCCGAACAGCCGCGGCGCACCCGACAGGGACCGCACCAGCCCGGTGACCTGAGCCAGGATTTCCCGCTGCTCCGCGGCGGGCAGGTACCGGCCGCCCTTGGGCGTCACCCGCCACACGGCCCACACCCCTCCGCTGGTGGACCACACCAGGTGCCCCGCGATGTGACGGATCGGGACCCTCATCACAACCCCCTCCTTGTCGACTGCCGGCCCGATGCCGCACTGAGCAACAGCCGCTCCATCCCGCTGACCGGCGCCACCGCACCCGGGGCCGGTGTCTGTACGAGGGCCGCACTCCGGCGCTGCGGCCGGCGGCCCGCGCTCACCAGCACCCCCTCGGCCGCAGGGACCGCCGGCTCGATGACGAACCCACCGGCCAGAAGGCGGCCGGAGCGGTCGCGGGCCCTCCGGCCATTGATCCGGCCTCCACGGGGCTGCACCGCCAAAGACAGCCAGCCGAACGCGGCCGCGAACGGGGAGCGCCCCCCGAACTTCGTCTGGCGGGCTGCCCACACGGCAACGCCCAGGCCGACGACCGGGATGGGCCCCAGCCACGACCACCAGGAGAAGGTCTTGATCAAAGCGAAGGCGCCCGCGAAAGCGATCACGATCTGTGCCGGTGTGTAGGGGCCGAGCGGGATCTGCCAGTCGCCGAATTTGCCCAGAACCCAGGGATGCCGGCGCGCGGCGGTGTAGACCCGCCCTACCTTCGGCCGCTCCTCGCCGCTCACAGCTCACCGCCCGGGTAGGTGCGCACCACAGCCGGGGCGGCGTTGCCCGGGTTCTTGATCTCGTCCTCGAACTTGCCTGCGAGTGAGTCACGGGCGTTGTAGATGGCCAGGGCGATCACCATGGCCAGCAGGGCGCCGATCCCCGCCTTCAGGGACACCCGGCGGACCACCGTGATGACCACGATCGCCACCAGGGCGGCCTGCAGGCCCTTGTCCCCCCAGTCGCCAACGGTGCCGATCAGCGAATCACCTAGCTTGTCCAGGTCCCCGGCGAGCATCCACCGGCTCATCGGACACCCCCCGCACCAGCGGCGGTGGCGTCCACGGCGGCGACGTCCCACCGGCCGGAGCGAGCAGTGAGGCTCAGCCGGTAGACCAGCGGCCAGACGCCTTCCCCGCGGCGGGCTTCAACGGTGACCTGGACGCCGACCGTGCGTCCGTCCCCGGGCACAGCACCGGCAGCCGACTCATCGGTCGCCGTGACCTGCCCGACCTCCACGGCCGAGTACGGGGCGGGACGCACCGGCCTGATCCGGACGCCGGGGGCGGCATACCGGTCGACAGCACCTGCACCCGCCAGATACGCGGAGAAGAACTCCTGCACGGTCGAGGCCACCGGCCCGTCGCCGGGCACCGATGCCTCGTACCTGGAGTCGGGAACCTTCGCCGTGTCCGGGGCGGACACCTCCGCCGGTCCGGACGTCACCGCGTACGACGGCTGCGCCGGCCTGCCTCCCGACGCCAGCGGCACGGTGAAGTACCGGACGCTGCCGTCCTTGAACCCGGCCGCGGCAGTCACCGACCATGCACCCTTGGCCTGCTTCGTGCTGGACAGCGCCGTCACCCGCTCGAGAGCCTGAGCGCTCTCGGCATCCGGCTCGGGGAGCTCCACATCCGGAGCGAGAGTGCGCACCAGCGACGCCTGCGCACTGTCGGCACCGGCAGCACTGCGCAGCCACGCCGAGAGGAACACCTCAGCGAAACCGGACGGATCCAAGCCGTGCGCAATTGCCTCGGCGGGGGCACGGTGCGCAGTCCGCTGGAGAACCGGCGTCGGCGTTGCGCAAGCGACGGCGAGCGCGACGGGGCCGGCGGCCACTGCGCACCACACCCCAAGGCGGACCATCGAAACCCGGCGGTGCGCAGCACGCAGCGTGGTCGTTCCCGCGCTCGGCGGGACAGGTCCAGAAGGCGGGGAAGCGGTCGCGACGGGGCCACGGCGGGAGGCTGAGCGAGGCATGACGAGGGGCTCCTCGGGATGGGGCGAATCGGTCATGCCCCAAGGAACCGGACCGCGTTCACCACCAGCCCAGGCCAAAGATCACAGCTCTACAACACAGGTCGTGGTGCATGAGAAACACCTGTGGTGCACGAGCTGACACCCGATCAATCTGCCTGCTCAGGTGCCCTTTCACCCATCCCGGGGCAACCGGACCACCGCCCTGCGGAGCCATCGAGAGGAGGCACAATTTCTCCGTGCACCACTCGCCGCCGCCTCGTACACCACGGCATTGCAGAGCAAGCACCAGACCTCCTGCACCACAGACACTCGCCCCAGTGCACGAGACGTCATCGACGCCACATGAACCCGCCGTGGGCTATCCCAACCCCCACACCACATATGCGCGGCAACAACGTGGTCTACGAAACGGCCAGTAACTGCCGACTGCGCACACCACAGCTGCGCACCGCCCTACCGCACCCCCGAGCGCCTGCGCACTGAGGACGGCGCAAGGGCAACCAAGCTGCGCACGACGACTGCGCACCACCCACTGCGCACACTGTTACCGGCATCAGAAGGGCTGGAGCCGGTGGTGCCATGGCCTTCGCCAGCCAACTCCATTGATGCCTGGCACCGCAGCGGTCGAGGACCTCGCGCTCCCACCGCGCGGGCGTGGGTTCGCAGACGGACTTCGGTCGGCCAGGCGGCGGTTGACCCCGACTGTGCCGTCTATCCCGGCGGCCTGATCCTGCGTCACCATGGACCGGCGAATCCGACTGCCGATGGGGGCACCATGGGGAAGCACGAGAAACCGCCGCCGGAACCCTCGGAGGGCAACCCGCCGCCCGGGAACTCGGACGGCCAGGTCCCGCCACCGCCACCGTCCGACGGCAAGCACAAGAAGTAGGAACCGTGTCCCAGTTCGTTGAGCAGCGTCGGCGCCTGGCGGCCGACATGGAACGGCGCGGCGACTGGCCCGCCCGCTCCCCGTGGATCCGCCAGGCTGCCGATGCCCTGCCCCGGCACCTGTTCGCCCCAGACCGGCTCTGGCACTGGGACGGGCACGCCTACGTGCCGGTGGACCGGGGCAGCGACCCCGAACGGTGGGCTGCCGAGGTGTATGCCGGGCCCGACGCGGCCGCCGTCACCCAGGTCACCGGCGGCCTGCCGTCCTCCAGCCTGTCGTGCGAAGCCATCGTGGTGGACATGCTCGACTCCCTCATGCTGGAGCCCGGCCACCGCGTACTGGAGATGGGTGCCGGCACGGGCCGCAACGCCGCCCTGATGGCCTGGCGGGTAGGCCCCGGGCGCGTGACCAGCCTCGAAGTAGACCCCGCACTGGCCGCCCACGCCAGGGCGCGTCTGAACGCGGCGGGCCTCCAGGTGGCCATCGAGGTCGCGGACGGGGCAGCGGGCCGGCCGCACAGCGCGCAGTTCGACCGGGTGATTGCCACCTACGCCGTCGACCTGGTCCCGTGGTCCTGGGTGGCCCAGACTCGTCCGGGCGGCCGGATCGTTACCCCCTGGGGCCGGCTGGGGCACGTGGCTCTCACCGTCGCCGAGGACGGCCGGTCGGCCAGCGGTTGGGTGCAGGGCCTGGCCGCGTTCATGCCCGCCCGCGGCACCGGCACCGGCCCCGGCCGGGACTTCCGCCAGGTGCGCGGGTCCGCCGAGGCTGCCCAGGAGCGGCCGATCACGCGGGACCTGCAGCCGCTGCGCGAGGACTTGCATCTGCGGTTCGCGCTGCGGGTCGCCCTGCCCGAGGTACAGATCACGACGGCCGTGGACGATGACGGCGTCAACGCCTGGCTCCACGACGGCGCCGCGTCCTGGACGACGCTGTCCGCCCTGGGCGGTGGCGAGAGCATCGCGCATCAGGGCGGTCCGCGCCGCCTGGCCGATGAGCTGGAGCGGGCCTGGGACGTGTGGCTGGCCGAGGGGGGGCCGGAGCTGTACGACTTCGGCCTCACCGTGGAGCCGGACCGGCAGTACGCCTGGTGCCGGGATGCCGTCACAGGCCCGAGGTGGCCAGTGCAGGAGGCCCTGGGCCAGGTACGACTGGCAGGCTGACGCGGCCCCGGCCCCTCGTGGCCGCGGGCTTGCTGGGAGCCGGTACTGGTTGACGCGATCGACCGTGCAGCATGCCGCGCGTCAGGAAAGCCGGTTGACCTGTTTGGCTATGAGCTCTGCTGTGCCGAGGAGGCCTCCGGGCCCGAACATACGGTGTCACGCTCACTGGGACGAGACCGGTGTCGACATCGCGGTCGATGCCAGATTCGGGCGATCCGCCCCTGGTTGCTGCACGGCCGAATTTGAAGGCCTCCTGTTTCAGAAGCTGCACACCCTGACACCGCACGAGGCCCGGTACTTCTACTCGGACACCGGTCGCCGGCGGTCACTGCGACCTTTGGGGTACTCGCTGATCGACCGGGTTGCGTGGCTAACCCCTCAGTGGTGTAAGGGCGTCGGTTCAAGAGCCCCGGCCACGAAATTGCAGGTCAAAGACCCTTGAACGGGGAATGTGCGGTGGCAATGTGGAGGGCATCGCAGCACGGGCAGCGCCCCCGGCTGCATGTCACCGGCGGTGGCTCACCGGGGAGTTGCGGGGCTAACCCTGTGCTGGTCCAAGGTCGGTCCGCTCCATCCGCCGCGTGCTGACTCCGCACGCTCCAAACCGAAGGACACTGCTATGTCTGCTACGACTCCGACCGACCCGCAGAGGCACGAGACGGGCTGGGACCGTGCCGTATGGCCGCTGCTGATCTTCGTGCTCGTACTCGTGATGCTGATCATCGCGGGCGGGCTGCTGTACGTCGCCGTTCGGCATCCGGCGCTCGCCACTCCGCTGCAGGTGGCTACGGGTGGGGTGGGACTGCTCGCCACGTTGGTCACGCTTATGGTCACACTGCCCCGCCGGTAAGGAATCGAGCGCTCAGCCTCAGAACGTGCGCGATGGCCGGTCCGCGGCGGCTTGTGCCGCCGCGGGGGAAGGATTGACAGTCCTTCCATGCCGGCCATCGGGCGGTGACCTGGCCCGCCTGGGCATCAACAACCCTGGCCAGGCACCGCGCTTTCACGGTAGCGGGCCCTCATACGGGGTCCGCTGTTCCTTCATCTACTTGGTCTTGCGTGCCGCTGCCTGCTCGAGGATCCGCCGGCGCGTCCACATTCTCCGGGCGCGGCCGCGGGAGCCGGCTTCCATTGCATCGTGCTCTTTGAGCAGGGGCAGGTTGCCCTGAGAGAGGGAGCTGGAAAATGTCGCGACGCTCTTGAATCCGAGCAGTGCTGCGGCCTCGGGTGCGGCCACCAGCTCGTCCGGGTCCCCTGTCGGGGAGACCTTGGGCAACGCCGGTGCCTGCCGAGTGTTCCCGTCCCGGCGGCCCTTGCCGGGACGGCTGCCAGCCCAGGAGGTGATGGTCTTGCGGTACCACCGCATCCGGGTCCAGGGACGCTGCTCGGTTCCCAGGTGCTCGACGACGTCCGGCTCAGGGAAGTAGCCGGGGTGGTCCCGCAGGTAGGTCGTGATCTGGTTGGGGCTCTTGTACCCCAGCTCCTTGGCGACCTGGCTGGCGTTGAGCAGCTCATCGGGGTCGCCGTCGGCGCTGAGGTTCCGCAGCCGCGACCTCTGCGCCTCGCGCTCGTCGAACCACTTCTTCACCGCGGCGTGGTCCCACAGCTGCTTGCGGCCATCCTTGCCCACAGCAGGGGGGAAATCGGTTGTCTCGCGCTCCTTGTGGAGGGTGTTGACGCGGCCCACGCTCAGGCCGAACTCCTCGCCGATCTGCGAGGCATCGACCTGCCGGCGCTCTGCAGACTTCGGCGACACAACAACCCCATGCTCGTAGGCTCCGGTGCGCTTCCGCGCTCCGATCTACTGCCCATAATGGCAAAAGAAGGCGGGTGGGGTCCAGCCCGCCGAGCACTTTCCTCTCGCAGCAGCTTCGGTCCGCCCAGGCGAGAGCCTCCTCACCAGGGCGGACTGGGAGGGCCGCGGGCCATGTCATTCCTCCGGAAGGAGGCTTACACCGTGCTGCGCTGCGTGCTCAGCGATGAAGGTGAAGGACATCGCCGCCGGGGTGGCGTCCCACAGGTGGAAGGAAAGTTGTGCGACGGCCTCCTCCCGGGTGCAGCCCTGCGGCCACGGCGCCCCCGCTGCTCGGCAGCGTTCGGCGATCGCCGCGTCGGTGAGGCCGGCGCACTCCACGGACACGTGATGTCTCATCTCCTCCAGGCCCTGGTGGTAGAGCTCGCTGCCGCCGCGCAGGAGGCGCGTCAGCTCCTGGGCGTCGGTGGTGGTGCGGGCCAGAGCGGCGAGGTCCATCAGGTGCTGGGTCGTGTAGTTCATCGGATCCATCCTCTCCAATAAGGGGCCGAAGCGGGTCAGGGGTGGGTGGCGCAGCTGCTGCACGGCGATTCACTGTTTTGCCGTGCGAGGTCCACGGGTTTGCGGGGCGGCTCGGCCAGCGCTGCCCGGACCTGCTTCTCGAGGGCGTCGAATTCGGGGGAGTCGTCGGCGCAGACGACGCCGGGTGTGGGAGCGCCGGATTCGGCTGCCAGGTGGATGAGGTCATGGATCCGCCAGTCCGGGCGGAAGGAATCCCCCCGGACGGTCTCGACCTCCTCGTACAGAGCGGCGAGCCGCGGCCGCCGCCCGACTGCGATCAAAAGGTCGCGCTTTGATCCGAACACGCAGTACGAGCAGGAGCAGCGGGAGGTGCCCCGCCAGTCGTGTGCCCCGGGGGCGGAGTCATAGGTCCAGTGCCGGGCGACGGGCATGGTGTCACACCACTCCTGGACCGCGGGTGTGCTCCATTCCAGGGCAGGCAGCCACTCGTCCACGATCCGGGCGCCGTTGGTCTGCACGTTCCGGTAGGGCACGAGCCTGGCCCGGGCCCGGCTCTCCTCCCACCGCATACCCATGATCTTCAAGATGTGCACAGGCCGCCCCAGCTCCTTCTTGCGCCGGGTCACGAACGGCGTCCAGGCAGCGGAGACCACCGACTCCTTCGCGCTCTTCGTGCAGAATTTGCTGCCCAGCCGGGGAAATCGGCCGTAGGCGGCAATTTCGGTGAGCAGCGCATGCGGCATGCGCGTCCCGTCGGGTCCGGCCATGGTGCGGGCGACCTCGATGTGCTGCTCGGGAAGCAGGCCGAAGGCGGCGCTCTGCTGTGCGGCGAGCTCGGAGACTCCAGGCCAGCGGGTACCGCCAGAGGTGACGGCCGGCCACTCCAGCAGACCGAGCGAGGCGTGATAGCTGCGGACGCGGTCGAGGACGCCAGCGGCGCGGGCAGCTTCCATGAACAGCCACATCGCCAGGGCGCCGTCCTTTCCGCCGGACAGCTGCGGGGCGAGCAGGTCGTAGTCAGTCAGGTCGGGAACGGCAGCGTTGGTAACGGTGCCCTCCGGCGCGGTCGCGTGGTGCATCAGGTACCTCCAGGCGTGATGAAGAGCCGGGGCACCGGTGCCGGTGGCGACCGGAGCCCCGGCTGCGGGGTGCGGGGGTCAGAACAGGCGGTGCGGGCCCTCATACGTGCCGTCGTCTGCGGCAGGATCGGGGACCAGCGCGTTCATCAGTGGTGCGGCGCGGCGGGCGCCGGATTGGGCGCGTTCGGCCTTCTCTGGGGGGTAGCCCACCGCACGAGGAGGACCTCCGGCCGGTCGCTTTCCTCGGTGGTGTAGCCGTGGCGGTCCTGCAGCCAGGCGGCCATGGCTGTCAGATCCGAGAACCACTCGGGCCCGTGGGCGGTGAGTTCGGTGACGCATCCGCCGTGCTCGGCGTGGGGGATGCTGCGGGCGCAGAAGCCGCGCTCTTCATCCCTCGGCTTCCCTGGTCAGTAGGGAAGGGAGAAGGGGTGTGGTCGAAAGCCCGGCTGCGACGTGGTGCACGGCGTCGCAGGCG
The DNA here is from genome assembly GCF_052245415.1 of Streptomyces sp. 8N706. NCBI lineage: Bacteria > Bacillati > Actinomycetota > Actinomycetes > Kitasatosporales > Streptomycetaceae > Streptomyces > Streptomyces sp. 8N706. Next base: position 42,718 of record NZ_JBQQBW010000040.1, read on the forward strand.
TCTGAACGCGGGGAGGAAGAAGGGGGGCAGGTCACCCGGTACACCGGCCCCGGGCTGTGGGCGGGGCCACGGCCTTCACGGGGCACCGCCGAAAAGCGAAGGCTGGTGGCCCATCTCCCCCAGCCAGCCGCACAGGCGGCCGAGGTTCTTCTCGGGACCGAAGGCCAGATACGTGCCGTCGGCGGATGCGCAGCCGAACCATTCGGCGGTGCGCAGCCGCTGGCGACTGTTGACCCGGCCCATGTGCACGTCCTTGCCGCGCCTGGTCGCCTCGCGCGCCAGGCGCTCGGCGACGGGGCCGATCTTCCATTCGGTGCTGCCGGCGAGGAAGAGCACGTCGAACCCCTCCCAGGGGAGGAGTCCGTTCTCGCAGCCGTCCTGCGCGGCGAATGCAGCCGGGATGCCCAGTTCACGGATGCGCGGGAGCCACGGGCGGGACTCGGCGAGCGTGCCGACGGGGTCGAAGGGAACGTCGGGGGCGACTGCCCAGAGGCAGCGCTCGGGTCCGCCGTAGCGTTCGACCTGCCGGGTGAGCCATGAGAACCATGCCTCGGCGCCGGGCCAGCCCTTGCCGAACTTGCCGTTGTCCGCGGCCCACTGGCAGCCGTCGGGGATGCGGTTGCCTTGCGCAGGTGTGGTCATGCAGCCCAGCAGTCCGGTGCTCATCACCGCCCGCACTTCGGGCCCTGAGGGCGTGGCGAGGTACAACACCGTCCACCTCCTGGGCACGGTTTTGGGTCAAGACGGCTGGGTGGGCGGGCAGCCGCCGCGGCCGGATGCCGGAGTGGAGCTTGAGGGGGGTCAGGCGTGGCGGGTCAGGATGGGCTGAGGGCTGCTGGTGGCGTGGGCGGCCCATGCGCTGTCGAAGCGGTCCTGTTCCTTGTCCTTGACGTGGGCAGGCGCGGTCACCAGCAGGTGCTCGGTGGCGGGGAAGTTCTCGCCTCGGGTGCGGAGCCAGGCGCGCACCGACCCGTAGCGTTCGTCGGTCTCTACCGGCACGCCGTGCTTCGTGGAGACCTTTCGCAGGTGGCGGCCCACCTGCTCACGGGTGCCGTAGTGCAGGCGCCGGACGGACCGCAGCGCGGGCGCTCGCTTGGCGGGGTCGGTCTTGGAGACGGGCAGGATCCGACGGACCTGGTAGAGCGCCCACGGGCAGTCCAGCTCACGCTCGAAGGCGCACAGCACGTCCTGCGAGGCAGGGTCGGCGGGGTCGAAATGCCCCAGCAGACTGCGCTTTCCGAACAGCCGCCCGTTGGGGTTGAGCGCCATGCTCGTGTACTCCAGCCGCAGCACCCGCCCGGCGATCTCCGGATACCTGCGCATCCGGTCCAGGTGGGCCGGCAGAGAGCCCATGGAGACCGGGTAGCAACAGAAGGTGCAGTAGGACTTCTTCCACCACACCCCGAACCGGTCGAACAGGTAGTTCTCGCAGTCCCTGACGCCCCAGCCCCATGCGATGAGCGGGAAGACCGCGGTGCGCAGCGGGTTCTTGCTCATCACCGCATCAGCCTTCGCCCGGCCTGGTTCATCGGCGTTGAACCCGATGATCTGCCGGAATGGGCGGCCGCCGGTCGCTGCCGGGATCCACCGGTCCCCGACCTCGGCCTTGGCGTGGAGGCTGCACAGCCTGGTTCCGGCCTGCTGAGGGACGGTGCCGTTGGATTCCATCTCCTCCCACAGCGTCCAGTTGCCGCTGCTGATGAGCTCCTTCGGGCTGCGGGAGTCATCCAGGACGTCGATCCCGGCTGCTTTGGCCTGGCCCGCTCTGGCCAGCTGGACCAGGCGCACGCCGTGCCGACGCAAGAGCGGCAGCATGAACTGCTCCGCGTCGGCGTGGGTGTCCGGCCACTCGTCACCGGTGGCCATGTGGATGACGGCGGTGCGCGCCAGGTCGATGCCGTGGGCGGCGGGGTTCTCCAGCACCCGGGCCAGGATGGCGCTGGAGTCTCTGCCCAGTCCCCAGTTGATGACCAGGTCGACCTCACCCAGCCGTGGGAGGCCGGGCAGCAGTTCTGCTTCGGATGTGCCGGTCATGGGGTTCCTCCTCTCGACCCGGGAGGGCCGGGCCCGGCATATGTGCCGGGCCCGGCAGCGACGTTGCGGGATCAGGCGCCGGCCTTTGCCATGGAGGTGATGAGGTCCCAGGCCGCGCGTTCGAAGGGCTTCCTGGCGTCGTCGATGGCCGTGCTGATGTCCGCTGGGCCGTTGTGGGCGAGCGGACGGTCGGCCCTGATGCTTTTCGCGCGGGCCCGCCAGCGCACGGTGAGTTTCTGGGCCTCTGCGACGTACTCGAGGAGGCTCGGCTCGTCGGCGCGGGAGTCGTACAGGACGGTGTCTTCGACGGTCACGCGCACCGGGACCAGTCGCTCGCCCCAGAGCTTGCGCCCGTCGTCGTCGAGGGCATCGAGGTGGACCGAGAGGCACAGGGTCCCGGTGTCGTCGATGTAGAAGAAGCAGGCGGCACCGGCGACGGTGATCACGGGAAGGCCGGGTGTGTCGTGGTCGCTGTAGTCGGCGGGTGTGAACTGGGCGCGGAGGTTGAGCTTCCGCAGACGGTCGGGGGTGAGCATGATGCGCTCCTGGGAGTGGAAAGGAAGGGCCGGGACAGGGGAGAAGCTCAGCGGGCGGCGCGGTGGTTGAGGTAGCGGGCGGCGGTGCCGGCTGCGTAGGTGGCGTGGGTGACTTCGGGGTTGGGCGAGGGTGCGACCACGCCGGGGGCGAATCGCTGGAAGGTGTCGCGCATCAGCCATCCGGCGTCGCCTGGCTTCGCGGGGCGGCGCAGCAGGTCGATCCGGTGGCCGTCGGGCAGATGAGCCGAGACGCGTGCGGCGTGTTCCTCGTCCGGTTCGATCACGACGCGGGCAGCGTGCCGCTGGCAGTGGAGCTGGAACCGCAGTTCCACGTAGGCCTGGAAGCTCTCGGCCAGGAACGGGGACTGGGGTGCGCGGGCCAGCTGGCTGATCTGCTCGGTCAGTTCCGTGGTGTCCCGGTCACGCCAGATGAGGTGACCGCTCGGATTCAGGCCGGGGATCATCCAGCGAAGGGTGGCGCCGGGGGATTCGGTGAGCCGCAGGATGCCGCCGGTGTCGAGGTCGACCAGGAGCTCGAGACCTTCAAGTCCGCTGTGTCCGCAGGAGGCGGACAGGCCCGTGGCGGTGAGGGCGGCCTCCAGATCGCGCAGGGTCCCGGGGTCGACCTCTTCCCAAATGAAGTCCCGGCGGTCGAAGGCGTAGTGGCCGTCCTCGCCGGGCTCGACGCTGTATGTGAACGTCCACGCTGCCCCGTCCTCGTCCCATTCCAGGACCTCGAAAAGATCACCGGCGGGGCGCACCCGCAGGGTCTGTGTGCCGAGATCGCCCGCGTCGGTGTAGGTGTCGGCCGCGATGCGGGCGGCGGTCTCCTGGGTGAACCGGGCACGGGGTACCGGGTCGGGGTCGGTGACATCTGGGAGGAGGGCGTCGTAGGGGCCCATCACGCCGGTGATGGCGACGCGGGCCGGACGGTATGCGGGCATGGCGGTGCTCCTCGCCGTACTGGGGTGGGTGAGGTCGGGCGCAGCGCGGGCAGGGCTGTTCGCCGCACGACGGATCTGCGAGCGGCGGGAGGGTCAGGTGATGCGGAAGGCGCCGGGGTCGCTGGTGGCGCGGGCAGCGATCCGGGCGAAGCCGCCCCACCCCTGTTCGCGTTCGCTGCGCCACCATTGCGGTGCGGGGCCGGATGCCGAGCCGCTGGCGGCCTCAGGTTCTTGCTGCTTGTCGGGGCGGACGCTCTCGGGCCCGCCGACTGGGGTCTGAATGCGCTGGGGGGCGGCGGCCTGGGGGCTGGGCAGGCTGGTCTCCGTGTAGACGATCCGGTCGCGGAGGCCAACCCCGATGTCGTCCACGCTGATGTACAGGACGTTGCCGTCGGCTCCGGTGATGCGTCCGAAGACCAGGACAGCTACGCCGTCGATGAGTGATTCGGCGACGTGCTCGGCGACCTTGCGCCACACGGTGCAGATGTAGCGCACGGGCGCCCCCTCCTCCCACGCGCGGGCATTTGCGTTCCAGACGCGGGGGACGGACTGCATACGGAAACGGGCAACTGCGGTTCCGGCGTCGGTGAAGCGGATCTCGGGATTGCCGACCATGACACCGGAGACGGGTACGACGGGTTCGCCTGGCACGGGGGCCTCCCTTCATAAACTACATAATAGTGGAAGATGGCGAGTTGGCAACCCCCCATCTGACCTGGCATTACGAAGCGGTCTGTCCCTCACGCAGGGACAGCGCTTCTCCCGGATACGGCGCATCCGGGAGATGGGGGAGAGCCCCAGCCGTGAACGGATCACCGTTCCCGGGCCCCGCGTTGAGAAGGCCCGTCCCGCCATATCGATGACCGGTCCTGCCTGACTCAACGGCTCGCGCGTTTCGACAGGACAGGCCGGGCGTACCCGGACGACCCGCAGATGACCGGCCGACCGGGGGCCGGCCCGGCGCACTGCCTTGCGGCCGGGCGTGGCTTCCCGGAGTCGTAGTGGCCGTCGGGTTCTGCCGGGACGGGATCTCACGGCCGTGTCAGGGCGGCGGGCGTAGCGGGATCCGTGGCCTTGAGAGGGCCGTCCGCGCGGCTCCGGTCGCGCGGACGGCACACGGCGCGCTGCTCTACAGCACCTTGCAGGCGGAGGCGGGGATGCCGGTCGCCTCGTACCGCTCCTCGTCACCGGGGATCCAGTGGCCCCGGAGCCGGAGTTCCTCTGTGGACTCCTTGGTCAGCAGGAGGGTCACGTTGATGCGGGTGCGCTTGTTCTCGATGCGCTTGACCTCGCCCTCCAGCCCCTCCCACTTCTTGGGCTTGATGCCGTGGATACGCACCTTCGCCCCCTCGGTGACGGCGGCGGCACGGATGGTGCGCAGAGTCTTCATCCGCTGGTTGCCTGCGTTGAACACCTTCTCCACTCCGTCCTCGTCGGCTTCGTTGAGGATGAAGGTGATGGCCTGCTCAAGGGTGGTTTCCGTCATGGTTGGTTCTCCTTGCCTGGTGATGGGACGCAGCCGGTCGGCCGGGCCTGGTGATGGGATGGATGCGGGCATGCCGGGGCGGTCCCCGGCAGGGGCTGGTCACCTGGGAGCCCTCTGTGCGGGGCGGCGCGTCAGGAGGGGGTGATGGTCAGGCCGTGGAAGGCGGCCCATTCCTCCAGCGCGAGGACGACGTCGCCGCCGGGGAGGTCGCCGCAGCGCTCTTGCACAGTGCGGATCCGGTCGAGCAGGTCTGCCAACGCGCGTTCGGCCGGGCTGGGAGCGGCATTTCCGGGCATGGTGTACCTCCGGTTCTGGCAGCTGGACGGCGGGAGGGCAGGCGCACCGGGCCGCACCTGTTCCAGCCGGGCAGGGGGGAGAAGACGGCCGCCCCGGTGGTGGGGCGGTCGCAAGGGGTGGGGAGTGCGGTCAGGCGGCTTCGCCCGGTGTCTTCTTGCTCGCCTCGCCGGTCGTCTCCTGGCCGTCCGTGGTCTGCTCTTCGTCGGGCTTGGGCCGGTGGGCAGCAAGGGCCTGCTCCTCGACTTCGGCGAGGGTGTAGCCCTGGGACTCAAGGAACAGCAGCCATCCGGCCTGCGCATCGGAGAGCAGAGCCCACGCCTTGGGCTCGCGCAGGTCGTACTCGAATGAGGCAGCCACGCTGGCGAACACCGCGTGCCACTCCTTGGCCTTGCTGGTCCTCTCCACCAGCTCATCGAACGGGCCGCCGGAGCGGTTGACCGCCTCGACGACGTCGGCGTTGGGATCCTTGATGCCCAGGAACCGGGCGACGTCCTCGGTCTGGTGCTTCGCGGCCCATGAGCTGTAGTGGTACGGGGTGTTGAGCAGGGTGAGCAGCGTCAGCTTCCGGGCCTGGTCGGGCAGGGTCTTGCCCTGGCACAGCTTCGCGATGAAGTCCTTGCGGACCTCGCGGGCTGCCTTCCAGGCCTTGTTGCAGGCGATCACCTTGCTCCGCTCGGCCGCCTGGGTCTCGGAAAGCGGGTTCTTCGGCTTCTTGGCCTCAGGGCGCAGCTTGTGGCCGTGGCGGGCCGGGTCCGAGCAGTACCAGACCGGCTTGTGCTCCTCGTCCAGCCGGGCGCTGTGGCCGGGGCACTGGGCGTGCTTCTCCTGGGTCAGCGGATTGCCCAGACCGGTGGTCAGCTGCTCCAGCGGCTTGGATTCATCCTTCTCCCCCCAGCTGTAGCGATCCCGCAGCAGCGGGATGCCCGCCTCGGCGAGCTCCTTGACCGCCTTCTCGCGGGCCTGGGTGTCAGCGAGGGTCTGCCGCAGCCGGGACATGGCGTGGTCCCAGTGACCACGGCCTCCCTTTCCCCCGGCCGTGTCGGCGGCCATGGCCTCTGCCAGCATCCGCTCCGCGCCCCGGACGTCCTGGACCTCGGACAGGTCGGCCATCTGTTCCAGGTCCATGCCCCCGGCCGTCGCCTTGCGCAGCTCGGCGTCGGAGAGCCGGGCGGCCTTGCGCGCCGAGGTCACCGCGCCTCGCTTGAGCCCCAGCGCGCGGGCGGCGTCCTTCTGCTCCCCCTCGCTCATGTCGACCAGCGACATCTCCAGTGCCGTGATCTTGTCCCGCTCGGTCATCTGCTCACGGTGGTCGTTCTCGACCAGCGAGAGCATCCGTGTCCAGCCGTCACGGCCGACCAGGTCCTCACGCACGAATACCGGGATCTTGCGCTTGTCCCGCCCGTCCTGCTCGGCGGTGTCGTTGGCGATCTGCTGGGCCTGGGCGCGCCTCCAGCCCTTGAAGGCGCCATAGGTGCCGTCGGGGCGGGGGCGAACGCTGATCGGCTCCTCGACGCCCAGCTCCTTCACGGAAGTGATGAGGTCGGCGTCCGGCGCGGTGTCGGTCTCGCGGGCGTTGTACTCGTCGCGGACGATGGCGGCCGGGTCGAGGTAGGTGACCTGTCGCTCCGCCTCCTGCTGACCGGCCGGTGTGGCGGATGCCGAGGCGGGCTTCTTCGGGGCCGGACGGGGTGCCGTCTTCGCGGTCACGGTGTACCTCCTGCTGCTGATTGCTTCGGCGGTTGTCCGGGGCGTCACCCCCGAACAACATCCATAATAGTGGAAATTACTAGAGAGGCAATCCCCCTCTGACGTGCGGAAATAACCTGCCGCAATGGTGCCCGTTCACCTCGACAGTGGCAGGTCAGGTGGGTCAGGGCGCGGCCGTGTGGTCCTGCTCGTACTCCTCGATCAGATCAGCGATCTCGACGGCCAGTTCGCAGGGGACGCGCAGCCGCAGGTGGGCGTACTCTCCGGCGTCCCAGGTCTGCACGTGTCCGTTAATGCCGCTGGGCAGGAAGAACGACCCGGCGGTCTCCCCATTCCGCATTCCGCACGGGTTGGGGGTCGTCCATGGGCAGACACGCGGTGATCTGCCGCATGGTGTGGAAGCGTCCGGCGGCGTTGACCGCGGGGAGGAAGCGTGCGCCGTTGGGGATCAGCCGTCGGCTGATCTCGCGGGCGATGACGTGGGGGTACCGGTGGTCGGGAAGTTCGATGCAGGGTTCGCGTCCGGCGGGGCCGTGCCACCGCTCACCGTGGGGGAGCGCGGTGCCCCGGATGGTCAGGTTTCCCTCACCGGCGGTGAGTTCCAGAGTCCAGCCGTCGGGGTGGGTCAGTTGTGCTCCGGGAGCAGCGCCGGGGGCGGCGGGGGTCGAGCTCCAGCCGTTGCCGAGACTGTCGGCCACGCACTGACTCAGGTGGGCGATGTAGGTGCGCCTGGGGGACCGGTCGGACATGGCAGGACTCCTGTGGGTGATGCGGGGCGGCGTGCGCCGTGGTCAGGGGCGGGGCCGGCGGGCGCGGGCTGCCGCCTGGGGCGGGGGCGGCTAGGTGTGCAGGTCCTGGAGCAGCGAGCGGAACGCGGCTTCGCTGACGCACCCCTGGTAGAGGAACACCAGTTGCCCGGCCAGCCCCTGGCCGTTGATGGCGCTGGCGAGCACGTCAGCGGCGCTGTGCAGCCTGGTGTGGGTGTCCTCCTGTGGCCGCTCGCTGTGCTCGTCGTGGTTGTCCAGGGCGGCGGCTTCCCGTACGGCTTCGCAAAGCCTGTCTGCGCTGACGCCGACTTCGGTTGCGATGGCCAGCAGCCGGGCGGGGGAGCCGGGCGGGGGCGCGGCCAGCTCCGCGCTCCGGGCGGGGTGTTGTTCCCGCTCCTCCTCGCGGGGGCGTTCGAAGCAGGTGCCGGTCGGGCCCGAACCGCGCGGGGCCCATCCGGCTTCGGTGAGGTCGTGGAGCAGCCATGCCGCAGCCGAGTGCCAATCCGAGGTCGGCCTGTCGCTCAGCCATGGGGAGCAGGTGCCTGGCGTCGTGTCATGGCCGTCGATGATGGGGGCGACGTACACCCGGTCCGTCCCCGAGCTTGTGGGACGCAGCCGGACCGTGCGGTCTTCCACCCAGCCGCGTTCGCTGAGGGCGGCGCGGACTGCGGACATGGTGGCCGTGCTCGTCTGTGTCTGGGCGGCCTCGTGGCGTGGTCGTCGGCGTGCCATGGCTGGGGCGCTCCTCGGTGATCCGGGAAGGGGGCGGGGCGGCGTGCGGGTGGGGGCGGGTGGTCCATCCCCACCCGCACGGCCGGTCAGTGGGTCTCCGGCTGCTGGGGGAGCTTTTCCGTCATCTCCTCGGCGGACCGGCGGCCTGAGATCTTGTCGTAGGGCAGGGTGTGGGTCATGTCGCCGAAGGTGCTGTTCTCGCGCGTGACCACGGCCTGGTGCACGTTGAGGATGGAGGGCACCGTGACCGTCTTCGGGTTCACCCTCAGCACCTGGTACCAGCGGTTGCCGTAGCGGACGTAGTCACCCTTGGTGAAGTCCGCGCGGGACCAGACCTTGAACCCGTTCCGCTCGGCCTCCGCGACGACCTCGCGCCAGTAGGCGAGCTGCTCGCGCACCTCCTCCAACCGGCGTTCCACTTCGGCGCGCTGCTCGGGGGCCACGACGTGCCAGCCTTTGGAGGTGTCGCCGTCCAGCACACGAAGCCACATCCGTTCGTCGGCTTCCAGCCTGGCGATACGGCGCAGTGTCGTGCCCGGGTTCTTCCGGAACCTCTCCCAGTTCGCGGCGGCTTCCTGGCGCCGTGACCAGTGCTCGGCCCGGTCCCCTTCGGCGATTGCCTTGCCTTGGGTCCGGTGGATGCGTTCGCGGTAGTTGCGGTCTCGCTGTTCGCTGTGGTGACCGACCAGGATCGGCTGGCCGAAGGGGATCCTTCCGGCCATGCTCCGGGCCTTCTCACTCAGCGCGTCGGCGTTCTGAGCCGCCCGGTCCGCGTACCCGTCGAACCGCTCGGCGCGGCCCTGGGCGCGTTCGGTCCGGTCGGCTTCCGCGTCGGCGAAGCTGCGCCGCTCGTCTTCGTTCACCTCGGTGGTGACGGTGAATCCGGCTGTGCGCAGCTGCTCGGCGAGTGCGTCGATGCTGCGTCGGCTGGCCTCCTTGTCACGGGAGTGGGGCAGGAACCAGCAGCCCAGATGCCGCGACCAGCGGAACGCGAGGGCCATGTGGGGGCCGTAGGCCCGCTGTTTGAGGATGGCCGCCGAGCCGTCGCCTCGGACAGTGCCATGCACGAGGGTGCCGTCGCTCCGGGTGTGCGTGATCTTGATGGTGGTCATCGGGTGGTCCTCCTGACGGGACGGCGAGTGTGGCGGGGCGCGCACTGGGGACAGGCGAAGACGGGGCGGTCCGGTCCGTTGAGCCGCCGGAGGATGGCCACTTCGACCGTTCCAGGGCGGCCGCAATCCAGGCAGCGGCGATCGACCGGGGCGGGGCCGCGCGGGGCGGGCGGCGTGATGAGTGCGGTACGGGAACGGCGTTGACGGCGGGACATGAGGGCGGTCTCTTCCTCAAGGGGGGGCGGAGGCTGGGGGCACCCGGCGTGGGCGCCCCCGGGCGCCGCGCTCGGTCAGCGGTCGGGGCGGACTGTCGGGTCGGCGGCGAGTACGCCGAGAACGGCGCGGACGGCGGCGTGTGTGGGGCCGGACGCCTGCTTCCAGCCCAGTGCCTGCACGGCACTGGTGATCGCGGTGGTGGGCGCGGTCTCGCGGTATCCGGCGCGGAACAGCAGCAGCGCGACGGCGGTTGCCTTCCGGGCCCGGTTGTAGGTCTCGGCCTCCTTGCCCGTGGCGTCGGGGAGCAGCGCCCGGGCGATCGGGGGCAGGGGCGGCGGCCGGAGGCTGGCGGTACCGATCCGGACCAGACGGTGGCGCAGCGCGGCGCGGAGAAGGCGGAGCAGCACGGGTTTCCTCTCCTGGTGGGCGGTGTGGCGGGGGCCCCTGCACCCGGCGTACGGGCGGGGTGCACGGGCTGGTGCTCCTAATCGCCGCACTCGACTTCCTCGGCGTGGCAGGAGCGGGCGTGATCGGTGAGGTACGCCCAGCCGAGGCCGAAGCTGCTTGCGGCCTCCCTGAGGTCCAGGAGCAGCGCCACGATCCGGCGCGGGGCGTCTGTACCGAACGCATCGGGACTCTGGTCCTCCACCGCCTCCAGAAGCTCATCCGGTGTGACGTCGTCCTCGGCGGCGAGATGGAACAGGTCGGTGATGAAGTCGCGGAAAACCGCGTCCGCTGCATCCTGGTCGTTCACCGCCGCCGTCTCGTCGCTGCGGGTCGCTGCGGCATAAACGCGTGCTGCTTCCACGCCCCTGCGGGCCCGCTCATCAGCGGTTGCGCCGGGCTCGTCGCCGGGCCGGTGCGCCTCAAGTCCCTTGAGGGCCCACAGGGCGCGGGTGCTGTTCGAGGGCATGGCAACTCCTCGGGTGATTGACGGGGGAGGGCTGCGGGGCGCGGCCCCTTCGCATGCATCCATAATAGTGGAACTTGCTTGAGTGGCAATCCCTCTCTGACCAGGGCGTTTACCTTGGGCTCTGCGCCTGTGGCACCTGCTGGGTGAGCAGTACGGACAGACCGCGCAACGCGTGTTCCGCCTCGTCCGGCCCGGCATTGACCTCCAGGCGCACAGACGTGCCATCTGGGCCCACTTCAGCGCTGATTCGCCCGGCATTCCAGGGCGCGCCAGAAGGGGCGAGAGTGCAAGAGAGAGTTGTCTGCCTGGGGCACGGGTGGTCGTGCAGGATCTGCGCGCCGGGGATGAGACCAGCCAGACGCTCCGCCACAGCGGTACAGGCCTGCCGTTCCGCAGTCCTGCGGGCCTGGATGGCGCGGGCGTGGTCCAGGGCTTCTGTGTGCGCCGGGTAGAGCCTGCGGCGGATGTGCCCGGCGACGTGTCCGGGCGAGAGGGCGCTCACGCCGATGCTCGGGGCGGAGGCGGGGGCGTCTTCCGGCAGTCGCGCATAGATCGTCAGTTGGTCGCTGCGGCTGTAGTCCCGGACGACCTCCAGGGCGCGGCCTTCATCGTCGACGATGCGTGCCGCAGGGGCACCGTGACCGGGTAGGGCCTCCGTGCGCCCGTTGCGGCCGAGCTGGCTTGCGATCTGTCGGGCGTAGCGATCCATGTCGGTCTGGTCAGTGATGGGCTTCGGGATCTGCATTGTGGGTGCTCCTTTGGCGTTGGCGGGAGCATGGCTGCGCCGGTCGCGCACGATTTGGGAGGAAAAGGGGGTAGTTGCGCTGCCGCTGGCTCAGCGTCTGGCCGGTCAGGTCTGGGTGCCGGCGGGTGGCCGCTCCGGGTTCGGGAGTGGCCACCCGGTGGAGGGCGTGCTTTACGACGCGCGGCGGGTGCGCTGGGCGGGGGCGTCCGCGGCCGCGGCGGCGGGGCGGCGGCCGCGGTGTCGCAGTCCTTCGCGCTCGGTGAGGTAGTGGCTGAGCCTGCGGCGGTAATGCTGGGCGGACTCGTCCATGATCTGGGCCCAGTCGGGGAGGTAGTTGGCGCGGTGCGCCAGTCCTTCCCGGTGATCGCTCAGCGCGTGAGCACGTGACAGCGTGGGTCGCTCGATGAACAGTCGGGCCAGGGCCCACCACAGCCGGGCGCACTGGCGTGCGGCTGCCCGGTGGCCTTCGGCTTCGCGTTCGCTGCGTGCTGCGTCCTGCTCGGCATCGGTGATCATCGGCGCAAGCCAGGCGCGGAGTTGGGGAGTCTCCTGCCAGCGGACCAGACGCAGGAGCTCGGGGAGGTCGGGGCGGGCCTCGTAGTGCTGGCCGCAGACTCGCATGACCATCCGCAGGGTCTCGCTCGCTTGCGGGGGCGCGTCCCGTTCCTGCATGTCCTGAATCCCCGTGGGACTCCATGACCAGCCCTGCGGGTCGTCGGCAGGGTAGTCCATTAGCCGGACGGTGCTGCCGTAGTAGGCGCGGCCTCGGATGGTCGGCAGGGGCGCGGTCGGCATGTGGTGCAAGGCGTCGGCGGCGCCGAGCGTGACGCGTACGGCGGTGAACTCGTGCCAGTGGTTGGGGTGGTGGCTGGCCTGTACGTGCACGGTGCCGCGAATGGCGCCGGTGAGGTGGTAGAGCACTGCGCCGGTGCTATCGGGTGCGGTGGGATCGGCGTGCGCGGTGCCGGACGGGGTGGGGAGAGAGAACAAGGCAAAGCCTCCTGCACATGGGCGGCGGCGGGGCGGTGGTCGGGGTGGCCGGGCGCTGGCGACCGGCCACCCCCTGGGGGCTAGGCGCTGGGGTGAGCGCCGTCGGGCTCGGGCAGGGGGAATCCATCGGCGTAGATGAGGCCGGGTTCCTGGTCCATCGGGTCGCCGGTCACCGGATCCCGCTCGTAGCAGGTGGCAATCTCATCGGCGCTCAGCGGCTGGAGCCATCCGGCGGTCACGGCCCAGCCCCGGACAATCGGGCGCGGCCCGGTGACATCGCGAAGGATGACGCCTCCGCGTTCCACTACTGATCCCTCAATGCCGAACGTGAGGGCAGTCGTGAAGAGTTCGCCTTTCTCCGGCGGCGCCATGACGACCAGGACGGGGCCGTGCCGATGAATCTGGACGGTGAGGTTCACGGTGACGTCCCGTCCGTTGACGTCATGGCCTGCGTAATACAGGCAATGAGAGCCGGGTCCTGCTGCGGACAGAAGCTTTGCGATGGCGTCGTATGCACGGCGGTTCGCGGTGGCGATAGCTGCATCACTGGGGCGGGGGAGTTTGGCGTATTCCGGCATGTGAGCTTCCTCCTGGAGGCGAGAGGCAGTCACTAGTGAGGAAGGGAAGGAGAGGCGACAACCGACCAGCAATTTCCATAATAGTGGAACTGTGGGAGGTGGCAATCCCCTCTTGAACAGGCACTGCGGCTGAACGAACGCAGGGTCGGGAATCACTCGTGCCGGGGCGCGGAATGGCGGCTCAGTACTGGCGACTGAACCCAGAGCCGCAGTGCCCGGACACTGCCCGGCCGCGCAACACGTGCGGCAGCGGCCCTGGCCCCGACGCGCCGAGGCCAGGCCGCTGCCGCACGGCCGGCCGCCACGGTCCCTGTGGGAGCCGGCCGCCGGGCGTCGGCCAACAGACCGGGGGCGCTACGCCCTGAGGAATCGGGCGCAACAACCCCCGGTCTCCAAGGGGTCAGGCCGCGCGGGCGGCAGCCGCGAGCGCGGGCAGGGCGAGCGCTTCGAGCTCCTGGGCGGCGTCGGCGTCACCAAGGGTCTGGGCCGTGGACGTCACGGCCTGCATGACACCCCCGGCCGTGGTCTGGCCACCTTTGATGAAGTGGGAGAGGATCGAGTCCTTGACCGGGCCCGTGATGCTGAGCTGCTTGGCCACTACCTCGACGGTCTTCGCCGGGTCGGTGATCTCACGTCCGGCGTCCCGCTCAATCTCCCTCAGCTTGGCCTCCACGTAGTCGTGCGACAGGAACTGGCGCACAGCGTCCGTGGTCTTAGCGGTAACAAGCTCCAACGCCTTCCGCTGCGTAGCGCCCGACCACTGGATGACGCCCTCGTCCTGCTTGCCGCCCAGGTGCACAGCGCGCATGACGTCCTGCGTCATGGTGAGGCCGTTCTTACAGACCTGAACCACGGCGCGCGGGGTGACCGTGAATGCGCCCGAACCGACCTCGCTGTTGCTGATCACGAAACCGGCAGAAACCATCGGCAACTCGTCGCCGGTCTGCCCGGTGAACGGGGACCGGTAGCCCTTGAGCAGCTCGCGCGCCTGCACAGCCACACTCTCGGACTGGACACGCACGATCATCCGCCGGTCCGTGAGATCGCAGCCCGTGACCTCAACTGAGTGCCCGGACGCACGGATACCGTCCAGCGCGGCCAGCAACAGATCGAAGTTGTCAATCAGCCGGTAGCTGTCGGACAGGATCGCGCGGGCCACACCCTCCCCAGGATTCCCGTCCTGGCCGGTCTCCCCTCGGAACGTCCGGACCAGGAACTTCCGTGACGGGTCCTTCTCCATCCATCCGCCGATGTTCAGGTCGAACAGCGGCAGATTCTCCGCACGCATCCGACGCAGGTAACCGACCGGAATGCCCAGCTTGGCGGCAAACCCCTCGTCGGCAACATCGGTCGGCCGGTAGACACCATCCGGGATGATCACCGCGTCATTGGTGAGGATCGGCTCGACACCCTCAACCACCAGGTTCCCATCCTGGACGGTCAGGGCCGAGGCGAGGGCGATCATGTCCACCTTGCGGCCCTGCTGCTCCTCCAGGATTCGGGCCAAGTCGGGAAGACCGGCGTTGCGGGTGGCGGTGCTGGGGGTGCGGTCGGTGTTGCCTTCGATGGCCTGCTGAGTCATGTTCTGCCCTTCGTTGATGTTTCGGCGGTTGCTCGGGGCGTCACCCCCGAACAACATCCATAATAGTGGAAACTGCGTGAGGGGCACTCCCCCTCCGACCAGGGGCGCAGCCCAACGAACCGCGCCCCTCACCCCTAGACCTGCGCCGGACGCATCTCCCAGAAGCTGGCAAGCGGGGTCATGCTGGCGCTGTGAACACCTGACAGCACGCGCCGGAAGCGGCCTCCGGACCACTCACTGAGCGCGTACCTCGTCGTCACGTATCCCCGGGCGTCCGCTGTCTCTTCAACGGCCGTCACGTAGTACCGGCCGTGCAAATGAAACTGCGACCCGTAGTAGTCCACTTCCTGGCCAATCCGCACCCCAGCCCGCTCGATGGTGCCGGACACAGCATGGAGAGCCCCAGCGATGTCCTGAGACGGGATCGGCACATCGGCCAATGCGGGTGCGCCATGACCCATACGGGCACACGCAGCCCAACCCAGCTCGAAGACTCCGCGCGCGAGCGCGCTTGTTCCCGGCCGCAGCCCCGAACCCAGAACGGCGGAACTCCGCATCCTGCGCCATGCGTCGCGTGCCTGCTTCAGCTCGTCGGCGGTGATGGGCTCGGCCTTCGGCGATGCGGCGACGGTCCTAGCACCCGGCATCGTCTGATCGGTCATGACATCTTCTCCATCTCTGCTGGTTCGAAGGGGAGAGGGCTGCCCGGTTCGCCACCGGGCAGCCCCGACTAATCAGGAGAGGAATCCGCGCGAGTGAAGAAGCTGAGCCGTCAGGAATGCCAACCCCTGGGCCTTGTAGACGGGAGCGAATCGGCCGATTTCCTTTTCGGTGCAGCCGTTCTGGTCCGGCTCGATGAACTCGTGGATTACGCGGTAGGAATTTCCGTCCTCGGTCGGCATTTGCAGAACGACCGGACCCACGCGCGTCTCAAACCGAATTCCGGTGTATCCGTCGTCGGTGTTGTGCACAATTTTCGCCCCTGCCCGCTCGCACGCGAGAGGAAGGAAGTTAGCGATGGTTCGGGCCTCGATCGCCTTCGGCGTCATCGGAGCAGTGACCCCACCCCGGACACGTCGAACGATTCCCTCAGTGATCGCGATCTCCATGCTGATGCCTTTCGTTGATGCTTCGGCGGTTGTCCGGGGCGTCACCCCGAACAACATCCATAATAGTGGAAGATGGCGGGCAGTCAAGAGGGCCACCAAGGGGCACGCAATCCGGAACACCACCTGGGACAACACGCGATAAGCCATGCGTTACACCGGCCTGAGGGAGACTCATGTGTCCTCGCTGGTCAGCGCATGGTTTTTGCGCTGCGGCGGTGAGACTTCCCCTCCTGCGCTACTGCCTTCCCTGTTCTGGGTTAGTGGGGGTGGGTGTGGGTGGGCGGTAGCGCTGTCGGGGGTATGGGGTGGCTGCGCTGGCTTGGGTGTCGTGCGTCGGCCGGTGAGCCGACGCGCCGGTGGACCGGCCCTGCGCGGGCTTGGGGAGCGCGGGTCGACGGGCGTTGGCGGACAGCTGCCACCCTGTCCGCTTCCTCCGGCCCGAGGCGTCTGCTCGCTCCTGGCATGGGTCAACTTCCCGGGTTTCCAACGGGCGTGAATTGCGGTAGCTTTCGCGGGTTGCCGTAAGCCGATTTAAGAACGTCGCTCCCTGTCGCATATCCTCACGAGTGTTTTTTCCCTTTCGAGGAATGTGGCGCGCATTCGGGTAGGGCTTCCCCGGGTGCGCTTCGTATCCGGATAGGTGGCGCTGACCGATCCCAGACTCTACACAGTGCATCAGCGTGATGCACTCCTCTTACACATGTTGGTTCGTGCGGGTGATGCTTCAACAGTTCAGGCGCCATGAGGTTGGTTGGGATGCTTGCTGGCGGGTTGTTGTTGGGGTTGAACCGTAGGGTCACGCGTGTGAGGAAGGGGTGTCGGGCGCAGCGCAGCGGAGCCCGTTTTGATGGCCCGCACCCTGTCGGGCCGAGGGTTCACCAACTTCCGCACCGGGGTGGTGGCTGGGATTTCCAGACGTTACACAGGCTCACACGTGATGCACTGCCCCTCGTAGCCAGCCCCGGGATTCCCGCTTGCGGGAATCCTTCAATTCCGCGCTTGCGCGGAATTGACTGCTTTTCAGGATTCCGCTTGCGGAATCCATATTCCCGCGCTTGCGCGGGAATTGACGAAGCGTTAGCGG